>JANONY010000270.1:0-4435 GCA_031421055.1 Actinomycetes bacterium
TCGGCTGGCTAGACACAACAGAGTCGACATCAATCGGCCTGCTCGGGTTTTCGCAGGGCGGCGCGACAGCGCTGCAACTTTTGCGACTCGCCCCGAACCGTTTCGCCTATGCCGTGACGCTGGCCGGCTTCGTGGTCGGCACCAGTCACCCCGGCGACGCCGACCTTGCCGCGCGCAAGCCGCCGGTGTTTTGGGGTCGCGGCTCGCTCGACGACCGCATCCCCGCCGCAGCTATTGCCGCGACCGAGCGCTGGCTGCCAGAGCACAGCGAGCTAACGTTTCGCAGCTATGAGGGCCTCGGGCACGGCATTTCGAACGCAGAACTCACCGACGTCAACGCCTTCATCGGCGAGCACTTGTAGCTTCGACTAGCTGTTCAGCGGCAACTGCGGCGCGGCGCCTGCTTGCCGCGACGATCACCAGCACCCCGGCGACTATGCCGAGGTAGAACGGTGATGGCGACAGGATCACGGCACACACGAGGCACCAGATAGCGAGCACCCAGCCAATGACGGCGGGCACCCGCACCCCTTGCCCCGCGAGTCGCACGAAAAGCAGCCCAAGCATGAATAGCGGAACGGCGAAACTTGCCGGCCCGGCCCAGAAGGCAACGGTGCGGCTGAGCACTTCGGCTGAGGCGCCGGTGACTCCAAGAGGCACTGCGCTCCAGAGCCCTGTGGTAAACCACGACGCGATTGCCTCACGAGTGACAATGGCCACAGTCACAACGTGGCCGACGCCAAGAAACATGCACATACCGCCGGCAATGCGTAGCAACCTGCGCGTGATTGGGTCTGGCTCGGATCTATACGGTGTCGTATGCATGATTGATACGGTACCGTATAAAATGGCGAAGGTGCAAGGAGACTGATCATGCCCGCACGCAGCAAGACGACAAAGAGCGATTGGATCGACGCTGCGCTGCGTGCTCTCGCCGACGGTGGGCCTGGCGCCGTGCGTGTCGAGGCGATCGCAGCGTCCTTGGGCGTCACGAAGGGTGGTTTCTACGGTCATTTCGACGGCAAGCTCGCTCTCCTCGAAGCGGTGTTGGTGGAGTGGGAGGCGCGATGTACTCGCGAAATAATTGCTCAGGTCGAGAGCGAGGGCGACACCGATCCTCGACATCGAATCCGGCGAGTTGGCCAACTCTCGTACTCAGACGTATTGCACCGCGTTGACCTCGCAGTCCGCTCGTGGGCACGCAACGACCCCGCAGTCGCCGAGCGGCTACGCGGCATCGACAATGAGCGAATGGATTTTCTCCGCGCCAATTTTCGCGCCTTCGTCAGCGATCCCGATGAGATCGAGGCGAGAAGCACGCTCGCGTTCACCATGGCGATCGGCCGACACTTTCTCGTGGCAGACCATCCGGGCTACTCAACCCACGACGTGCTCGCCCTCGCCAGCGACTACCTGTTGCGCCCTGAGCAGTAGACGAGAGGCGTTTATCAGCCGTCGGCTCTACAGTCAGGAGCCTGATGCCCTCCGTTCTCGATCGATTCTCGCCCGCAACGCGGGACTGGTTCGCTGGTGCGTTTGCTGCGGCCACTCCCGCGCAGCTCGGTGCCTGGGAGGCCATCTCAACGGGGCAGCACGCGCTCGTCGTCGCGCCGACCGGATCGGGCAAGACTCTCGCAGCTTTTCTCTGGGCGATTGACTCGCTTGCAACCAGCGCACCGTTTGACGACCCACGAAGGCGCACTCGTGTGCTGTACATCTCACCGCTCAAAGCTCTCGGCGTTGACATCGAGCGCAACCTCAGGGCGCCCCTTGTTGGCGTCACCCAGACAGCTCGTCGACTCGGACTCTCAGCACCGGAGGTGACCGTCGGTGTGCGGTCTGGCGACACCTCGCCAGCCGACAGGCGTGTGCTCGCCCGCACACCGCCAGACATTCTGATCACGACCCCAGAGTCGCTATATCTCATGCTCACGAGCGCGGCGCGAGAGACGCTGCTCGGCGTTGAAACAATCATCATCGACGAAGTGCACGCGGTTGCGGCAACGAAGCGCGGGGCGCATCTAGCGGTATCGCTCGAACGACTGGATGCGCTTCTCGCGACACCCGCTCAACGCATCGGCCTGAGCGCGACGGTGCGCCCGCTAGACGAAGTTGCCCGGTTCTTGGGTGGAAACGCGCAGGTCACGATCGTCGCTCCCCCCGCATCGAAGACCTTCGACCTTCGCGTGGTCGTGCCGGTCGACGACATGACAGAGCTCGGCACGGCGACACCGCGCGCGGGCTCGACCGCGTCACCCGAGCGCACCGGATCGATCTGGCCGCACGTCGAAGAGGGCATCGTCGACCTGATTCTCGAGCACCGGGCAACCATCGTTTTCGCGAATTCACGGCGGCTCGCGGAGCGGCTAACCGGGCGCTTGAACGAGATCTATGACGAACGCGTTGGAGTTCTCGCGACGAGACCGCCAACCGAGACGGTTGTCGGCGCTGGCGTCGCAGAGGAGACCCGAAAGGGCCTCCTCCCTAAGCTCCAGCGCGCGAGCCAGTCAGGCTCGATCAGCCCGAGCGCAGGACTCCTCGCTCGCGCGCACCACGGCTCCGTCTCAAAAGAGCAGCGCGCCGTGATTGAAGACGACCTCAAGCAGGGTGTGCTGCGGTGTGTGGTCGCCACCTCATCCCTCGAGCTGGGAATCGACATGGGCGCTGTCGATCTCGTGATTCAGGTCGAGAGCCCGCCGAGCGTCGCGAGCGGGCTGCAGCGCCTCGGGCGCGCCGGGCATCAGGTCGGCGAAATCTCGCGAGGGGTGATGTTTCCGAAGCACCGCGCCGACCTTCTCCACACCGCGGTTGCGGCCGAGCGGATGCTGTCGGGGCAGATCGAAGCCATCTCGGTGCCCGCCAACCCGCTCGACATTCTCGCCCAACAGACCGTGGCGGCCGTCGCCCTCGAGCCGCTCGACATCGACGAATGGTACGAGACCCTGCGACGCAGTGCGCCCTTTGCTGCCCTACCGCGCAGCGCCTACGAGGCGACGCTCGACCTGCTGAGTGGGCTCTACCCCAGTGACGAGTTCGCCGAGCTTCGGCCGCGAATCGTCTGGGATCGAGTGGCCGGCACCCTCACCGGCCGACCGGGCGCGCAGCGACTCGCGGTCACGAGCGGCGGCACAATCCCCGACCGCGGGCTCTACGGGGTGTTCATGGTTGGCGGTGAAGCGGGCGGCATGCGGGTTGGCGAACTCGACGAAGAGATGGTTTACGAGTCGCGGGTGAGCGATGTCTTCGCGCTCGGCACGACGAGCTGGCGCATCGAAGACATCACGCACGACCGGGTGCTTGTATCGCCTGCCTTCGGGGTTCCTGCGCGCGCGCCGTTCTGGAAGGGCGACGGGCTGGGGCGGCCAGCAGAGTTAGGAAAGGCGATAGGGCGATTCAGCCATGAGGTCTCGACGGGCTCGACCCGCAGCACGGCCGAACGGCTTGAGAAAGCTGGCCTCGACGGCAAGGCCGCGAACAACCTCGTCGCGTTCGTCGCAGATCAGAAAGCCTCGACCGGGCACGTACCAACCGACACCACCCTCGTGGTCGAACGTTTCCGCGACGAGCTCGGCGACTGGCGCGTGATTCTGCATTCGCCCTACGGCATGCCGGTGCACGCGCCGTGGGCGCTCGCGGTCGGGGCACGTATCCGCGAGAGGCTCGGGGTCGAGGGTGCCGCGATGGCGAGTGATGACGGCATTGTGGTGCGCATCCCCGACTCCGATGCGGAGGCGCCCGGCGCCTCCCTCTTCGTCTTCGAGCCAGACGAGCTCGAACAAATCGTCACGACCGAGGTCGGCGGCTCTGCCCTGTTCGCGGCGCGCTTTCGCGAAGCTGCGGCCCGCGCGCTGCTGTTGCCGCGCTACAACCCAGGCAAGCGCTCACCGCTCTGGCAGCAACGCCAGCGCGCCGCGCAACTGCTCGAAGTTGCGCGGAAGTACCCGAGCTTTCCGATCGTGCTCGAGACTGTGCGCGAAGTACTGCAAGACGTCTACGATCTGCCCGCGCTCACGTTGATTGCGCGCGAGATCGAGAACCGCACGATTCGCATCGTCGAGACCGAGACGGATGTGCCGTCGCCCTTCGCGCGCTCCCTGCTGTTCGGTTACGTCGCGGCCTTCATGTACGAGGGGGATTCCCCGCTGGCCGAGCGCCGCGCGGCAGCCCTCGCCCTCGACCCGACGTTGCTCGCAGAACTGCTCGGGCGTGCAGAGTTGCGCGAACTGCTCGACGCCGGAGTCATCGAGCAAACCGAACTCGAGCTGCAGCGACTGACCGATGATCGAAAGGCGAAGGACGCGGAGGGCATCGTCGACCTGCTTCGACTGCTCGGGCCGCTGTCGCTCGCCGAGATCACCGAGCGGGTCAAGCAGACCGAACGGGTCAAGCAGACCGAACGGGTCGAGCAGACCGAGCGGGTCGAGCCTGTCGAGAC
>JANONY010000271.1:0-2442 GCA_031421055.1 Actinomycetes bacterium
GCTCCACCCTCCAGCGAGGCGAACATGCGCTGCTCTTGCTCTGCGCCCTGCAATACCGCGACGACGTTGGTCACGCCGGCTTGCTTCACCAGATGCCAGAGCGGCTCGGGCCGCGGAGAAAGAAACTCACTCAGTTGAAACATGGTGTGCCTAACGGTTATGTGGCTTGTGTCTAACGGGCAGCAGGGAGCGACGCGGCGAGGCGAGCGAGCAACCCACCGTCGACACGAATATCGGCGCCGGTGACAAAGCTCGCGCGTGGGCTTGCGAGAAACGAAATGACGCTGGCGATCTCATCGGCGCGCGCTATGCGACCGAGGGCGTGGGCTGTTCCCCAGTCGGCGAGAAGCGCTTCGACGGCCTCTGGACTGCCATCGCTCATGCCGGCGGCCGATGCGCGCAACATGGGTGTGTCGACAGAGCCTGGGCTCACCGAGTTCACCCGAACCCCGTGCGGGCCCTCGTCGACGGCGGTTGCCCTGGCGAAGGCGTGCAGGGCACCCTTGCTCGCGACGTAGGCGGCAACATCGGACTGGTTGGCGGTGCCCTGAACAGAAGACACGATCACGACGCTGCCAGCTGACGAGCGGCGCAGATGCGGAATCGCGAAGTGGCAGGCGAGGTAGACACCCTTGAGGTTGACGTTCATCACTTCGTCCCAGGTTTCCGGGGGCGTGTCGACGGCGTTGCCATAGCGTTGGATGCCCGCGGATGTCACGAGAGTGTCGAGCTTGCCGAACTCGGCGACGGCGGTGGCAACGGCATCCCCGATGCTTTCCTCGTCAGCGACGTTGCCTGCCAGAGCGATGGCGCGACCGCCACCCGCCTCGATGAGCGCAACGACTTCGTCGGCCTCCGCTCGGTCGTGGCCGTGAACCGCGATGGCCGAGCCGTGGCGGGCGAGTTCGAGGGCGCTTGCGCGACCGATTCCACGCGTGCCTCCGGTGACGAAGGCGACTCTGCCCTCATGTTCCACCATGTGGAGATCCTTTCGAGCAACTGAAAAATGCTGCAGAACCGAAAGTACCATCGCGAACGCGGTACTCGGCGTGGCTGCCCGCCTGCGTCGGGTAGATTTCTTCTGCGGCCTCGGTCGCGCGGGGCGGTAGCTCAGCTGGTTAGAGCAGCGGACTCATAATCCGTCGGTCACGGGTTCAAGTCCCGTCCGCCCTACCTCAGGTCGCGCAACCGTGCCGCGACTCCGCGATTTGCGGTCGAGCCGCGCTCGGATGAGACCGCGAGCACCAGCAGCACCGCGCCGGCCGTAGCGAGGGTGATCCACCAGGTCGTCGCCTCGATCTTGTCGCCGATTTGCACGGCAAAGACGATGAGGTTCTCGATCGGCAGGGTGATGATGCCGAGGATGAACGGTGCAGCGAGCTTGCGCAGGTTACCGATCAGAATCGCCACGAGCGCAAGCCCGATGACGAGGATCGCGCGCCACGTGAGGGGATCCGTGCCCGTCGACATGACCGAGGTGAGCAATATCACCACAATGCCTGGCGCGAGCAGCCGCCATGAGCCGGTGAAGCCCATCGGCCAACGGTTCACCGTCGGCGCAGCGCTTTCGACCGGTCGCCAAGCGATGACACCCGCGGCAAGCAGGGCGAAACCGAGCGGCAGAGAGAAGGCCTCGACGCGAAACAGCTGGTGATTCTGCCAGCCTGCGATGCCGATCGCCGTAGCGACGCCGAAGGTGAACCACACGGGCGGCAGGGTGGCGGAGCGCGCGCGCGCGCGAACGACCGTCGCGAGCATGATCGCGAGCACGAGGGCACTGAGCACCAGCATGGTGATCGGATAGGCCGGGTCGTAGCGGAAGGCCGCGATGGGGCCAGCCGCAAAGAAAACGAGCGCGGGGGCATAGAGCCAGCGCGAGCGCGCGAGGGCCGCATGCTTTGCGGCGAGCAACCACGCCGCCGCGGCGGCGAGCACCGCGCCCGCCGCACTGAACGCGAGTACGGGCACGAGTACCGCCGCGGTGTCGCCGTACACCGACGCGTCGAGGCCCCGCCCGAAACGGATCGCTTGCACCGTTCCGGCGGCAGCGGCACCCATGGCGACGAACAGCGTCGCCGAGCGCAGGCGACCCAGTTTTGCGAGACGCGACTTTTCTGGCACGCGGCCAAGGAACCATCCGATCACGCTCAGCAGCACCGAGCCAGCGAGAATCGCGTAAGCGCGCCACTCAACGGCGCCGTCGGGGTTGCCCTGCACGGCGAGCACTGCAATCGGGGTGAGAGCGGTGAGTCCGAGGCCGACGGAGTACCAGACGAGCCCATACGCCCCGCGCGCGACGACGTACACGCCGATGAGCGCGGCCACGATCGCGGGCGGCAGCAGATACGACTCCACCTGATCGACCGAGTTGAGTGCGAGTAGGGCCCACAGCGCGCCGGTGAAGCTGATGTAGGCGACGTACCAGGCGTAGCGGCGGTGCAC
>JANONY010000272.1:0-4127 GCA_031421055.1 Actinomycetes bacterium
AACAGACACCCTTTAATTCCGTCCGGAGAGGCGGGGAAGGAGGTCAGAATGACTGCACGCTCTGTGTTGCAGCACGCTGATATCGCCCGAGCGTTGACTCGCATCTCTCACGAGATCCTTGAGGCCGACCGTGGTTCGAAGAGCATTGTCTTGCTCGGTATTCCAACCCGAGGCGTGATTCTCGCAGAGCGCATCGCCGCCACCCTCAACGAGATCGAGCCTGGCTGTGCCGTGCATGGCGCTCTCGACGTCACCATGTACCGGGATGACCTCGCAAAACACCCGACGCGGGTGTCGTCGCCGACGCAGATTCCTGACGGCGGGGTTGACAGCAAGACCGTGATCCTCGTTGACGACGTGCTGTACAGCGGGCGCACCATCCGCGCCGCCCTCGATGCAATAAACGACATCGGCCGCCCGCGAGTCGTGCGCCTCGCCGTGCTGGTCGACCGTGGGCACCGCGAGCTGCCTATTCGTGCTGACTTCGTCGGCAAGAACCTTCCGAGCTCGGCCGACGAACGCATCAATGTGCGCTTGGTCGAAATAGACGACGCGGATGAGGTGACGATCGAATGAGACACCTGCTGAGCACGAAAGACTTGAGCCGCGGCGAGGCGGTGCAAATTCTCGATCTCGCAGAAGACATGGCTGAGGCAGGTACCCGCGAGGTCAAGAAGCTACCTGCGCTGCGCGGCAAGACCGTGGTCAACCTGTTCTTCGAAGACTCGACACGCACCAAGATCAGTTTTGAGGCCGCGGCGAAAAGGCTCAGCGCGGATGTGATCACCTTCAACGCAAAGGGCTCGAGCGTCTCCAAGGGCGAAAGCCTCAAAGACACCGCCCAAACTCTCGCTGCGATCGGGGCAGATGGCGTGGTGATTCGGCACCACTCCAGCGGAGCGCCGAGCGTGCTCGCGCAGAGCGGTTGGATTGACGCGGGTGTGATCAACGCGGGCGACGGCACGCACGAGCACCCCACTCAGGGGCTGCTCGACGCGTTCACCATGCGCAAGCGGCTGCACGGCGGTGCTAGCCGCGGCAAAGCGCTCGAGGGAGTGACCGTCACGATTGTCGGTGACATTCTGCACTCGCGCGTCGCGCGGTCCAACGTCTGGCTGCTCGACACTCTCGGCGCTGAGGTATCGCTGGTTGCCCCGGCAACCTTGCTTCCGGTCGGTGTCGAAACCTGGCCAGTGAGCACCGGCTACGACCTTGATGCCGCAGTCGCTGCCGGTCCCGACGTGATCATGATGCTGCGCATCCAGAATGAACGTATGAACGCCGCCTTCTTTCCAAACGCTCGCGAATACTCTCGACAGTGGGGTTTTGACGACGAACGGCTCGCTCGCCTGCCAGAGAAGACCATCATCATGCACCCTGGGCCGATGAATCGCGGGCTCGAAATTTCTTCTGGAGCGGCAGATTCTGCTCGCTCGACGATCATTGAACAAGTTGCGAACGGGGTTTCGATACGAATGGCTGTGCTCTACATGGTGCTCGCTGGCGGTGCGGCATGAGCGCGTTCCAGGTGAAGGGTGCGACGCTGCTCGATGGCTCGCGCGGCGACTTTTTCATCGACAAAGGCGTGTTTGTCGACACCGCGAGCAACGCGACGGTGATCGACGCCGACGGCCTGCAGGCGCTGCCCGGCCTGGTTGACCTGCACACGCACCTGCGCGAGCCCGGCTTCGAGCAGAACGAGACGGTGCTCACTGGTAGCCGCGCGGCGGCGACTGGCGGATTCACCGCGGTCTTCGCCATGGCAAACACCCTGCCCGTCGCCGACACGGCTGGCGTGGTCGAACAGGTGCACAGCCTTGGTGAGCGGCACGGCTACGTGACGGTGCGTCCGATCGGGGCGGTGACGGTCGGGCTCGAGGGGCAGCGGCTGAGCGAGATCGGCGCGATGGCACAGTCCCGCGCGAAAGTGCGGGTCTTCAGCGATGACGGGCGGTGCGTTTCAGACGCATTGCTCATGCGCCGGGCGCTCGAGTACGTCAAGACCTTCGGGGGAGTGATCGCACAGCACTCACAAGAGCCGCGCTTGACCGAGGGCGCACAGATGAACGAGGGTGCCCTCAGCGGCGAACTCGGACTCGCCGGCTGGCCCGCTGTGGCGGAAGAGGCGATCATCGCGCGGGATGTGCTGCTAGCCAAGCACGTGGGCGCGCGACTGCACGTGTGCCATGTGTCAACCGCGGGTTCGGTCGACGTGATCCGCTGGGCGAAGGCCCGCGGCATCGATGTGACCGCCGAGGTCACGCCGCACCACCTGTTGCTGACCGAGCAGTTGGCGAGTGGATACGACGCACGCTTCAAGGTCAACCCACCGCTGCGCCGTGACGAAGACGTGCTCGCCCTGCGCGCGGCCCTCGCCGACGGCACGATCGACATCGTGGCGACCGACCACGCCCCGCACCCGCTCGAGGCAAAAGAGTGCGCGTGGGACGAAGCTGCCTTCGGGATGGTCGGTCTCGAGTCGGCTCTGAGCGTCGTGCACGCGTCGGTGGTCGAGAGTGGCCAGCTGAGCTTCGCCGACGTTGCGAGAGTGCTCTCGATCGCTCCGGCGCAGATCGGGCAACTCGACGGCTACGCGAACCCGTTCACACTCGGCGCTCCGGCCAACCTGACCCTCTACGACCCCGCGGCCTCGAGCGTCTTCAGCGTTGACCACCTGCACGGAAAGAGTGTCAACTCGCCCTACCTCGGTCGCGAGTTGCCCGGACGCATTGTTGCCACCGTTCACCGCGGAGTGCCAACGGTGCTCGACGGCGCACTCGTTGACGCTGAGGCGGTTGCCCGTGGATAAGACCCTCTCAACCATCATTATCGTCATCGCGGTCGCGGCGATGCTCGGCTCGATGGCGCTCAGCTGGTGGGCGCGCGGCAAACGGCAGTCGGGCTACGCAGAGCTGGTCACGGTGCCGACCGAGCTCGGCGAGCTGCTTGGCGAGTTCGCCGGCCTCTACCTAGCGTCGACGCCGACGGGGGAGCCGCTCAACCGCATTGCGGTTCGTGGTCTTGGCTTTCGTGCGCGCACGACTATTGAGGTAACGACGGCCGGGCTCGTCTTCATTGGGGACCGCTTCGTTCCGGTAGCAAGCATCACCGCAATCGGGCGAGCGAGTTACACCATCGATCGCGGCGTCGCGCTAGAGGGACTCACCGTCGTGTCGTGGACGCTCGGCGACGCACAGGTCGAGAGCTACTTTCGGCTCGACGACCAAGAAGGTTTTCTTCGGGCGGCGAGCTCGTTGTTAGAGACAGGAAAAGATTGAGCATTCCAGCCAAAGCGGTTCTCGTCCTCGAGGACGGCACCCGCTACGAGGGCAATGCCTACGGCGCCATCGGAACGACGCTCGGCGAAGTGGTTTTTGCCACCGGCATGACCGGATACCAAGAGACCCTCACTGACCCGAGCTACGCGGGGCAGATTGTGGTCATGACGGCGCCACACGTTGGCAACACCGGCATGAACGACGAAGACGCCGAGTCGAGCCGCATCTGGGTGTCTGGCTTTGTCGTGCGCGACCCCTCCCGCGTCGTCTCGAACTACCGGGCACTGCGCAGTCTGGGCGACGATCTTGTCGCCGAGGGCGTCGTGGGCATCAGCGGTATCGACACTCGCGCCGTGACGCGCCGGTTGCGCGACGCTGGCGCGATGCGCGGCGGTGTGTTTAGCGGACCGGACGCTGAGCGGTCGGATGCAGAACTGCTCGCCCTCGTCACCGGCGGCGCCGAAATGGCTGGCCGCAATCTCAGCGCCGAGGTTTCGACCCGCGAGCCATATCTCATCCCGGCGGTTGGTGAAACGCTGGGCAACCTCGCCGTGCTCGACCTCGGGGTGAAGACCTCGACACTCAACTTCCTCGCCGAGCGTGGCTTCGACGTGCACGTGCTTCCGCATTCGTCGACCCTTGAGCAGGTGCTGGCTCTCGAACCGGTCGGCGCCTTCTACTCGAACGGTCCGGGCGACCCTGGCGCCTCTGACGATCATGTCGAACTGCTTCGGGGCATTCTGCGCGAAGGCGTGCCCTTCTTCGGCATCTGCTTTGGCAACCAGTTGCTCGGCCGTGCCCTCGGCCTCGGCACCTACAAGTTGCCCTTTGGCCATCGCGGCATCAACC
>JANONY010000273.1:0-7324 GCA_031421055.1 Actinomycetes bacterium
CGCGGGACTGCACAGCAGTGGGGGCGCCCCCGCGGCGCGGGACTGCACGGCCCGTGGGCGCCCCCTCCGCGGCGGGGCCGCCCAGCCCCAGCCCGCAGCCCGTCGAATACACTTCAGTTCATGCGGCGCCGAACTGCCATCGGGATAGCGATCTCGGTCGTCGTCGTACTCGGAGGAATCGCAGTGCTCAGCTCACTCAACGCCCGCCCCGAGGCCAGCGGCACCCGCGTCGCCTTCTACGGCGACTCGTACACACTCGGCACGGGAGCCTCGATCCCCGAGCGTCGCTGGTCGAGCATCGTGAGCGCCGACCGAGGCTGGCGTGAGTTCAACCCGAGCCAGAACGGCCTCGGCTTCGTCAATCATCGTGACGATTTTGCCGACCTTCCAGACCTGATCATCGCGGATCACCCCGACCTTGTCATCATCACCCTCGGCCTCAACGACAACTTCAGTTTCGATCGCGCTGCACCCCAGATTGAGGCGGCGATCAGCTCCGACTTCGCGAAGCTCAGCGCGGCGCTGCCCGAGGCGCGCTTCGTGGTCGTCGAACCGTTCTGGTATACCGACGATCGTCCGGAATCTGTCGAGATCATCATCGGCTGGGTGCGTGCAGCGGCAGCCGACATCGACGCTGACTACATCGCCGGTGCATCCCGCTGGATCGAGGGCCACCCGGAGTGGATGGCTTCTGACGGACTCCACCCCAACGACGAGGGCTACGCAGAGATGGCCAGGCGCATGCACGACGAGCTCACGACGCGCGGACTGTGACGCACCGCACGCGCACCTAAACTAGAGAAGTGAGCGCTCCAACCAACGTCGTCGATGTCGCCCTCATCGGCGGGGGGGTGATGAGCGCCACGCTCGGCGCCATCCTCACCGAACTCGAGCCGAGCTGGTCGGTTCGCGTGTTCGAGCGTCTCAGCGAGACCGCGCTCGAGAGCTCGAACCCGTGGAACAACGCGGGTACCGGCCACGCCGCGCTCTGCGAGCTCAACTACACGCCACAGCGGGCGGATGGCTCCATCGACATCTCGAGCGCCGTCACAGTCAACGAACAGTTTCAGGTCTCGCGCCAGTTTTGGGCGCACCTAGTCGAGGCGGGAGTGCTGCCAGAGCCGAGCGCTTTCATCACGCCGGTTCCGCACATGAGTTTCGTGTGGGGGGAGGCGAACGTCGAGTACCTGCGCAAGCGCTGGGAGGCGTTGAAAGACCACCCGCTGTTCTCTGGCATGGAGTTCAGTGCTGATGCCGAGGTGATCCGCTCGTGGGCGCCTTTGCTGATCCCCGGCCGCGCCAAGTCGCAGCCGATCGCGGCGACTAGAACGATTGCCGGCACCGACGTCGACTTCGGCGCGCTGACTCGCATGCTGACCGACGTGCTGGTCGACCGGGGCGCAGAGCTGACGCTCGAGTCTCGAGTCGTCGCACTGAAGCGCACACGTGATGGTCTGTGGCGCATCACCTATCGCCGCGAGATCGGCACGACGCCATTCACTGTCTACGCGCGCTTCGTGTTTGTCGGCGCCGGTGGTCACGCGCTCAATCTGTTGCAGAAGTCGCGCATCAGAGAGATCCGCGGGTTTGGCGGCTTCCCGGTCAGCGGTGAGTTTTTGCGAACAGACGATCCGGCGATAGCGGCTCGCCACGACGCGAAGGTGTATGGCAAGGCCGCGGTTGGCTCGCCGCCGATGTCGGTGCCGCACCTCGACCGACGTGTTGTCGATGGCGTGCCGAGCCTCATGTTCGGGCCTTATGCCGGCTTCACCCCGAAGTTTCTCAAGACCGGTTCGTGGTTCGACCTGTTCGGGTCGATTCGTTGGCACAACGTCGTGCCGATGGTCGCTGTCGCGGTCACGAATCTGGGCCTGCTCAAGTACCTCGTCGGTGAGTTGTTCGCGCGCCGTGCGACGAAGTTCCACGCTCTGCAACAGTTCTTCCCGAACGCCAAGGAGCGAGACTGGTACCGCATCACCGCCGGCCAGCGCGTGCAGGTGATCAAGAGCGATAAGAAGAAGATCGGCGTGCTGCAGTTCGGTACAGAGGTGGTGGCTTCGGCCGACGGATCGATCGCTGGTTTGCTCGGCGCGTCGCCAGGCGCATCAACCGCCGTGCCGATCATGTTTGGCCTGCTCGAAACCTGCTTTCCGGCACGAATTGAGCAATGGACGCCTCGCTTGCGCGCGATGGTTCCCAGCTACGGATCCACGCTTTCCGATGATCCGAAGCTGGCTGGGGCGATGCTAAAACGCACATCTGCGCTGCTCGGTCTGTCACACTAGGCAGCCGCACGGCGCCACACCTCGCCCGAACTGGGCACAACCGTCTTTTTCCACCCGGCGTAGTGTTTCACGTACGAGGAAAGGACAGCAGTGTGACGCTCGGCCTGCCCGTTCACCTCGTGCCGCACCACGTCAGGCGAGCGAGCGCGCGCGCGGCGCACACCGCCGCTCTGGTGTGCCTTCTCGTGGCGATCTTCAGTGTGCTTGCGCTGCAGTCGGCCCTTCCTGCCCGATTGCTCTGGCCAGCGCTCATTGCCTTTGGCGTCATGATCGCCGCTTTGTGGTTGTTGGATCGGCACAGAACCATTTTCTACTGCGTCGCCTACCTGCTTCTCGGCGGCATCAGCGTGTTCTGGGTGAGTATCGTGGCGCTCTCTGAATTCCCGACCACAGCGACTACTGACAACTTCGTGCTCTCGATGGGCAAGGCCGCGCTCGTGATGGTCGGCGGTGTTGGCCTGCGCGCCGTCAGCGCCATCTCGTGGAGTGCAGCGGGCCTGCTCACGGCCGAAGTCGCGACCTTCATTGCCGCTAGGCAGACGGGCGCGCTCTTCGTTCTTGATGCGACACCGGTTGCCGCCTTTGGGCTGTTCGCCATAGTGCAGGTTGGCCTGTCGGCCACCCGCTTTCGCGGTCGAAATGCCCAGCCGAACCTGCATCGCGCGGCACGAGACGAGCACCTTTCTGCGGTGCGGTACAGCATCGAACTCAAGGCCGCAGCGGTCATGCACGACACCGTGCTCAACCATCTAGCCGCGATCGCGAACGCCGCCGACGGCCCGCTAGACCGCGCGCTGCGCACGCACGTCGACCGCGACCTCGAGGTGCTCGTCGGCGAAGAGTGGTTGCTTGACGCTGCCGGCGAGGCAGATCAATCGACACACGTCGACTGGCGCAACAGCCGGCTGTTTAGAGTGATTGACGAGTGCCGCGAACTTGGTCTCGGCGTCGACGTGAGCGGCGACGTGTCGGCGATCTCCCGGCTGGGCGTCGAACGCAGCGTCGCCGTCGCGTTAGCCACCAAACAGTGTCTAGTGAATGTGCTCAAGCACGCCGATACCGACAGCGCAGAGGTCGTGGTCTACGGCACAGAGAATGACGTCTCGATCATGATAATTGACACAGGCAAGGGGTTTTCAGAGTCGGAGACTGGCGCGGATCGCCTCGGACTTCGGCACTCGGTTCGCCGCCGGGTTGAAGCTGTCGGCGGCAGCGTGCAAGTCTGGTCGACCCCAGGCCGCGGCACGTCGGTGATGATCCGCGTGCCGGCGACGACCGTGGCGGAGCAGCACTGATGGCTCGTGAGCGTGCCTTCCAACAATTCGACCCGCTCGGCGCGCTTATCGGTCGACCCTTGACGCTTCTCGGCGCTGCGGGCATTCCTGTGTACGCGAGCACTATGACTTTCTCGAACCGTTTCGACATTGACTACCCGCTACTCACCATCATTGCGCTCACGCTGATCATCGTCACCAGTGTCGCCTTGGTCTATGGATCGAGTCCGTTGCACGCACCATTCACGCTGCGAATGCACCTCGTAGTCATTTTCTCGGCAACCGGGGCGCACGTCGCCAATGCCGCGTCCATGTGGGAAAGCAACTCATACGTGCGAGACGACTGGGGCACCATCGCGATTGGAGTCGCGTATCTCGCGATGGCGCGCTATCGCCCGCCGAACGAGCTGGCCTCATCCGGACTCGTTCTTGCGCTCTTCTGTGGGGTGCTCGCTCTCATGCAGGCGCCTTCGTTTGCTACGCCGGCGCCCCCGATTCTGTTCGCACTCGTTTCGATGACTCCGATTCTCACGATGTCTCTCGCTGCTGCGACGTTCGGGCGCTACCTCATCAAAGGGCTCGAGCGGTGGCGACGCCAGGCTAGTCGCGCCGCCACCGATTTTGCAGAGGTCAGCACCGACTGGATCGCGCGCTCGGTGCAGCAAGACCGCGTCACGATTCTTAACCAAGAGATAGTGCCATTTTTCGCCGCTGTGCTGCACAAGGGCGCGATCGACGAAGACGACAGAGTGCGTGCTCGCCAGATCGCCGAAGCCATTCGTTCCATCATGGTCGCCGAGGTCGATCGCAGCTG
Organism: Actinomycetes bacterium; assembly: GCA_031421055.1. GTDB lineage: Bacteria > Actinomycetota > Actinomycetes > Actinomycetales > Microbacteriaceae > Conyzicola. Next base: position 4,374 of record JANONY010000273.1, read on the forward strand.
GCTCGACGCAATTCTTGAGCAACTCGAGGGGCGCTCCGCGAGTGATCCCGCTCGGCTGGCAGCGCAGATGACGACCGACCAACGCGCCGCCATGCGCGCAACGCTGCTCGCCCTCACCGGGCTCTCCTCGTACGAGGCTGGTTCGCTCGGCGTGGCGTTGAGTCGACGGGGCACGCTCGTCGATGTCTTTGTTTCGGCCACACTCAGTAACGCTGACAGCGTGGCGCGTGGCGAAATCGCGCCCTTCCTCGCGGTGATGCGCATCGTTTTCAAGGGCTTTAGGGTCGCGTTCTCGGGGCCGAGACTCGCACTAAGGTTCTCGTATGAGTACCGATAAAGGTCAGGTGTCGGAGGCGCCACCGTTTCGTGCTCGGCTCGCCATTCTCGACGATCACGAAGTGCTGCTCGACAGCCTTGGCACGTGGATCTCGGTCAACGCCCCAGACTTCGAGCTCGTGCTGAGCGCCAGCACCTGGATTGAACTCGTGCATAGCGACAACTTTCCTACCGACCTGGTCATTCTCGACTTCCAGCTCAAAGAGCCGGTGTCGATTGAGGCGCGGGTTCGCACCTGCCGCGCGGCGGGTGCCAAGGTCATCGTGCTCTCAAGCCTCGACAGCGTAGAGGCGCGGCAGCGCGCGCTCAACGCCGGCGCGGCGACCTTTCTCTCCAAGACGCTGCCGATGCACGAAGTGATGGACTCCGCTCGATCGATTATGGGCATGGATGTAAGCCCGCCGCCGCAACGCGACTGGCGGCCGCTGCCGTCAGGTGCGACGCACAAGCTCCGGCCGAAACTGAGCGAAGGCGAGATCGTGGCGCTTCGGCACTACGTCGCGGGCCTCAGCACAGCAGAAGTCGCGGCCCAGATGCAGGTGCAGTATGAGACGGCGAAGACGTATCTTCGGCGCATCCGAGAGAAGTACGCCAAGGCAGAGCGACCGGCCAGCAAGCGCTCGGATCTGGTCAGGCGCGCGGCAGAAGATGGGTACCTGCACTAATGGCCAAACTTTACTTTCGGTACGGAGCCATGAACAGTGGTAAAAGCACGGCCCTGCTGCAGGCCGCCTACAACTATGAGGAGCGCGGGCATCGCGTGCTGCTCGCCAAGCCCCGCATCGACGTCAGAGGCGAGTCGTTGATCACCTCGCGCCTCGGAGTGACAAGGAACACCGACTTCACGATCGGCGCGGATGAAGACGCCTATGCGCGTTTCATCGCGGAGCGAGAAGCTGCCGGCTCGGCGATCAGTTGCCTGCTCGTGGATGAGGCCCAATTTCTCAGCGAACGGCAAGTAGACGACCTGCTCCGCATCGCCGTTATCGAAGATACTCCCGTGCTCGCGTACGGTATCCGCACCGACTTCCAGACCGTCGCCTTCCCCGGTAGTCGCCGCCTGCTCGAGGTCGCGCACTCGCTCGAAGAGCTCAAGACAATCTGCCGTTGTGGGCGCAAGGCACTCTTCAATGCGCGCAAGGTCGGCGATCGCTTCGTCTTCGACGGCGCGCAAGTTGCCATCGACGGGGTGGATGCGAGCTACGAGTCGCTCTGCGGCGCGTGCTACCTCGAAGAGAGCGACGGCGTGCTCAACAACGGCCGGCGACCGCGCGACGAGTTCTCTGGGGTGCTTGAACCGGATGTGGACTTCACCTAGTTCCTGGGAACGACACAGCGTGAGGACCGCCTTCGGCGGGCCTTCTCTCTGTCGGGGTACGCCCCACGGGCACGGCCGTCACATTGAAGGCTGGCGCGTCGGTGCATCTTCTGCGCATCGCCTTCAATGCGCCGGAACCGGCGCCGCGGGGACCCCGCGATGACCTCGGCGACATGGAAATGGGGACCGCCAGATGGCGGTCCCCATTCCCATGGTCGGGGTAACAGGATTTGAACCTGCGACCTCGTCGTCCCGAACGACGCGCGCTACCAAACTGCGCCATACCCCGATGGTCACCGCGTTGCGGCGGTAAACCTGTTCAAGAATAGCCGATATCGTCCGCGGTCAACGTCACGAGTACCGCCTCGGGACGGCAGGCGAAGCGCACCGGAGCGTAGATCGAGGTGCCAAGTCCGGCCGAGACGTTGAGGTACGAGGCGCGACCCGCGTGGTACCAGACGCTGAGTCCGCTGGCTTTCTCGCGCGGAATGTCGCAGTTCGTGACGAGAGCGGGCAAGCCGGGGATCCGCACCTGACCACCGTGCGTGTGTCCGGCAAAGATCACCTCTGCCCCATTCGTCACGAACGAGTTGAGCACCCGCTGGTATGGCGCGTGCGTGACCCCGATCGGCACCGCGTTAGTCGAGTTGCTGCGCCAGCTCTCTTCCTCGCGCATCTGGTCGATGAGGGCAGGCAAAATCTCAAGCTTGTCGTAATTGCGGTGGGCGTCATTCGTGCCAAAGAACTCGAAGTTGGAGCCGGCTATGCTCATCGGCTGCGCCGCGTTGTTGAGGTTGGTCCAACCGAGCGAGTCGACGAGCAGGCGTTCCAGCCGCGGGGTGTCGAGGCGCACCGCGGTGTCTCGGTGTCTCGACGGCGCGCCAAAGTAGCTAAACGGGTTTGTGAAGCTTGGGCCGAAGTAATCGTTCGATCCGTGTACGAAGACTCCTGGGATCCCGGCGAAGGGGGCGAGGGTGGTGGCTAGTTCGTCGATCGCGTCGGGGTGTCCGAGGTTGTCGCCGGTGTTGACTACGAGGTCAGGCTCGAGTGTCGCGAGCGCCCGCACCCAGTCGCGCTTGCCCGACTGCCACGGGGCAAGGTGCAGGTCGCTGAGGTGCAGCACCGTCACCGATCGTGAACCAGGCTCAAGCACCGGCACGAACTCGTGGCGGATGCGGTAGCGATTGCGCTCGACCAGCGTTGCCCACAGCAAGGCTGCGCCGCCGATCGCAGCCGCGCCGCCGACCGCGGCGCGCACTGCACCGTTTACCAACGCTTCACCGCTAACAAGTGAGTG
>JANONY010000274.1:0-5230 GCA_031421055.1 Actinomycetes bacterium
CGCCGATCATCCACTTCGCGCAACTGGCGCTCACCAGCGGGCACGAGGTGACTCTCGGCTTTCTATCTGCCGCTGAGCCGCGCCTCACCGACGCCGTAGCAACCGCCCGCGAGGGTCACCCCGGGGCGCGAATCGTCGTAAGCAGTTACCTACTCGCGCCCGGCTAATTTCACGACCTCGTCACGGCGGCCGGTGCCGACCTCGTCACGGCGCCGCTACTCGCCGAGGGCGAAGCGCCGGCGATCGAGCTCGTAGACATCGTGCTCGACCGCTATGACGCGGTGGTCGGCTAGCTCACAAATCCGCGCTCGAGTTCGAGCCGACGCGCGTCGTCGCCGAGGCGTGCGCCAAGATCGGCTATCGCCGCGCTGCCCACGTAGTCGAGAATCCAATAGTCGCCGCAGTCAACGGTGACCGCTGGCTCGCCGAGTTGCGCGTCGACGGAACTCTTGAAGGCCCTCTGGTCGCGCCCGCCGTAGACGACGTAACTCACGTCGAGGTCGGTGTAGCCCGCGAGGTTGACCAGCCACGGGTCGACCAGGAGGTCGTCGTCAACCTGCACGAGCTTCACCGACGCATCGCCATAGACCTGAGCCGGCCGCGCGTTCCAGAAGCTGCCGACCCCGGTGAGATCGCGGCCGTCGATCCAGTCCTCCAAGCAGCCGATACTCGCGGGCGGGGCGCGTTGGGCGGTCGCAAGATTGACGGCGGCGACCCCGCCGCCGACCACGAGCAGCCCCGCCAGCGCTACCCCGAGCGCGGCAAGGGGTGGGCGGCGCGCTGGGGAGATACGCGCCGCTATAGCGCGGAGTTTTGACGAGGTGGGAAGCCATCCGACAACGACCACGACGGCGAGCACCTGGCCGAAGTACATCGGCTGGAGGTAACGCGGCGTTTGCGTTCCGAGGCCGATGTTTATGGCAAAAGCGAGCGGCATCGCCAGGGCGCCGAACAACGCAACCACCGTGGCGCCCGCTGGCAGCTGTCGGCGCGCGATCAGCACGACACAGAAAATTGAGCAGAAGCCGAACACGAGCACGACCTGCAGCTCGCCAAGTGAGAGCTGCCTGAGCTGCGCCGCATAAAACTGGGCAGCCTCGCCAACGCCGCCGGGGTGGATGTAACGGTCAGTCGGAGCCGAGATGTAGCGCTCGAGCCCCAGCCGCCCGAGAAACCCGAGCGCAACCCCCGCGAGAACACTCGCGCCCGGCAGCACGAACCGGCGCCACTGGGTGCGGTGCACCACCGCCGCGAGCAGCAGTGCGACCCCGAGCGGGCCAGCGGCCCACAGCACGTACAGCGGGTTCGACGAAGTAGCTAACCCGGCGAGCAGCACCACGGCGCTCGCCGGCGCCCACGCCCGCGAGCCGCCGCGCACAAGCACGATCGCGAGGGCGACCGACCCGAGCATCGCGAGTGTCGTGCCGTTGTAGTAGCCGCCAAACAGCAGATCGGAGACGAGTTCGAGTGAGTCGCGACTCGCGCTCGTCTCGTAGACGAGGGCGAGGCAGAGCAGCAGGAAGGCGACCAGCGCGGCCGCGGCGCCACGGAATCCAGGCCAGAGCAACGCCGCAATCACCCGCAGCAGAACGTAGACCGCAAGTAGGTAGGCGAGACCGTTGATGACGATCGCCTGCTGCGGGGTCGCCGACACGGCACGAACCGCCTCGTAGACCGGGATCTCTGGAAAGAAAAACAGCGCAGCCGACATTGTCCAGTGTTGTGGGCCGCCCGCGACGAGCGAGCGGTGCACGAGTTCGAGCAGCAGCGAGTTGGCGTCATAGAACAGCAAGAGAGCTCGCGGGGCAGCTGCCACGCTAGCCACGCCAATCAAAGCAGCGGCCGTCGCGAGCAGGGCAGCGCCCACCTCGACGACGAGCCTCGGATGTGCACGCCAGCTTCGCACTCGCGCACCCCCAGTTTTGACAGAAATGTAACACAAGCATCGCCAGGGTGAAGCATGGCATCGTTTCACGCGGATTCTCTGGCCGCTCTCGGGAGCACGATCCGAACCTGCCGCCCGGGGCAGTACCTCACCGAAGACTTCCCCGTGCTCTCTGCCGGACCGACCCGCCGGGGGAGGGGCCGCCCCCACCCGGCGGGTCGTACCTTCTCCTACGTTAGCGTCGCTGCGGCGCGCGACGCTGCTCGCGACCGCGTGACGAGTGGCCACACGGTGAACGCGACGGCTTCGAGCGCCGCGACCGCAATCAGCATGCCGACCCAGAGCACAGCGCCCTCCGGCCGAACAACCGACTGCCCGGCGAGCGCCTGCCAGGTGAGCAGCACGAGGGTCGCCGCAAAGGTTGGCACGGCGATGCGCACGAGCTGATGCCGTAGGTGCGCAGACATTGCCGGCAAGCGACGGGCCACCAGCTCCAGCCCAAGCACGAGCAGCGGCAAGATCTGCAGAGCATGCATGCCGATGAAGTGGGGCACGCGAAGGTCGCCGGCCACGGTGCTCCAGCCAAGGATGGGCAGGCCTGGGCCGCCATCCGCGATACCTACCGCATGGGCTCCCGCTACGCCCTGAAAGTCGCTGAGCTGAGCGCTCGTCGGTGAGGTCATGAAGAATGTGAGGCCCATGCCGACCATCGCCAGCACCACACCCGCACGGATCGCCAGCGTGCGAGCCGCATCACCCCGCGGGCTACGGAACAGGGCGATCGCCACGACGAGCACCATGAGCCACACCACCACGATGGAGCTGGCCATCACCGACCACATGACGGTGTGCAGCGGGGTGGCCACGTTGAAGTGGCTGGTCTCACCGATTGCCGCGAAGACCACAATGATGACCATCTCGATGGCGAGACCGATTGCGCTGACTGTGCCGGCGATCCATGCCGCCCGACGCAGTGTGTGCAGCTGGCCAATCAGCCAGGCGAGGGTCAGCGCATAGATGCCGATCGAGAGGGCGAACTTGAGCGGCTTGAACCACAGGTTTGCTCCGAGCACCTCGCGCGGGTCGAAAATGGCGGCGGCGCTGATCGCTACCGCGAGCACCGCCATGAGGGCCGCAAGGGCGATCAGTGGGCGGTGCCAGGTGATGGTGGTCATAGTGTTTCGTCCTCGCAGTCGATGGGGTCGGTGGCTGGTGCGGTCGCAAATAGCTCGTGAGAGATGTGTTCTTGCGCCATGCGGCGCAAGCCAGCCATGAGGGTGTCGCCAAGCGCCTCGCCGATGACGACGGTCTCGACCATCGCTGCACGCTCGAGCCGCGCTCCGACCGCGTTCAGGTCGGCGCGGGCGACGATGAGCGCGGCGTCGGCGTAGTCGGCTACGGCGTCGATCAGGGTCGACTGTCCAAGCTGCGTATAGGTCTCGATGACGCGACCTGCGATCGCGCGTCCTGGGTTGATTGGTGAGACTTTCCAGCCGCGATCAAGGATGAGGTTCTCGATGACGCGGCGGGCTGGCTCGTCTGGCACCACATCCGCCGAAGGAATCGAACGGGATGCCGCCCGCTGGGCGACGCCGAAAGCCATGTCGATCGGGTACGAGTCGGTGTCGATAGCGGCGAGCACTGTTTTGGCAGCGCCGACGCTCAAGCCCCCGACGTCGATGAGCGCACGTACGAGCTTGAGACGCACGAGATGCTCGTCGCCGTAGTTGGTCTGGTTGGCGCTTGTCTTCTCGCCGGCCAGAAGTAGGCCCTCGCGCAGGTAGAACTTGATGGATGGGATGCCCACCCCGCTCAGTTCACTCAGTTCGGCAATTCGCATGTATGGATAGTAACACTATCGATAGTCATGCTGTCTACTTAGGTGTAGAACATGCGCATGCTACTGTATGTGCATGGCAACCCTCGATCGCCGGGTGCAGGTGCTCTTCGACCCAGTGCAGTACGCCGCGCTCGAGCGCGAAGCGAGCGCGACGAACAGGAGCGTCGGCGCCATCGTGCGCGAAGCCGTGAGTGAGCGCCTTCGAGCCACCACGACTTCCAAGCAGCAGGCGCTCGCGCGAATGCTCGAACGAGCCGATGCATTGCCCGATCTCGGCGCCATCGACTGGGAAGCGGAGAAGGACTCGTTCGAGCGAGACATGTAATGGACGACGCCCTCCTGCTGGATAGTGCCGTCGCCGTTCACGCGCTCGGCGCATACAGCCCCTACCGTGACGACTGCCGGGCGATAGTGGCTGCCGTGTCGGCCGACCGAATCCGCGGCTACGCCAGTGTGGAAATGCTCCAGGAGGTTGTGCACCACCGCCTCCGACGCACCGGAGATCGCGCCCTGGCCGCTGCCGATGGGCGGAGTCTCGCTGCCATCCTCACCATCCTCAACTTCGACCGCGAGGTGCTCGACTTATCGCTCGAACTCATCGAACGCACCGCAATTCGAGGCAGGGATGCGGTGCATGCGGCAACCGCACTGGCCTACGGAATCCCGACCATCGTCTCCCCCGACCGGGCCTTCGACGGCATCGCTGGCATCACGCGGCTTGATCCCGCGGATTTCGCGGCCTCGCTGGCGTAGACGCACATCCCTCCGCGTGGCTCGGGCTGCGGCCACGCACGTCGTATCGCTCGAGACCAAGGTCACGCATCTCCCGTCGCGCCGCGCGCCGACGACGCTAGCAGAAATGGCGCGAGGTCAACCCGAAACGGCCGCCCCCGAAGGGACAGCCGTTCTGCGAAATGAGTGACTAGCGCGCGGCGCTACCCTCGGTGTAGTCAGAGTCAGTCTGCTTCCACGCGAAGAGCGCACGCAGTTCTTTACCCGTTGCCTCGATCGGGTGCGCTGCACCCTTCGCGCGCAGGGCGAGGAATTCGGGTGCTCCTGCATCCTGATCGGCAATGAAGCGCGAGGCGAAAGCACCGCTCTGGATGTCGGCGAGAACGGCCTTCATGTTCTCCTTCACCGAGGGGTCGATGACGCGCGGGCCAGAAACGTAGTCGCCGTACTCAGCGGTGTCAGAGACCGACCAGCGCTGCTTGGCGATGCCGCCCTCCCACATGAGGTCGACGATGTGCTTGAGCTCGTGAAGCACCTCGAAGTACGCGATTTGCGGCTGGTAGCCGGCCTCGACGAGGGTCTCGAACCCGTACTGCACGAGCTGGGAGGTTCCGCCACACAGCACAGACTGCTCACCGAACAGGTCGGTCTCGGTCTCTTAGGAGAAGGAGGTCTTGATGACGCCGGAGAGGGTACAGCCGATGGCCTTCGCGAACGAGAGGGCGAAATCCCACGCGAGGCCGGATGCGTCCTGCTCAACCGAGATGATGTCG
>JANONY010000275.1:0-2050 GCA_031421055.1 Actinomycetes bacterium
CCACCAACCACAGCACGGGCTGGGTGGATGCGACGGCGAAGTGGAACAGGTGCGCTGCTCGTCACCCTCGTCACCACCGACCTCCCTGACGTTGGAGTCTAGCGGGGTGGTGCGGTGGTTGAACCGCGATGAAAGTCGCTCGTGAAGACGCGCGGATGCTCGGTCACACCGTCGAGCAGGGCGAGTGCTCCTGCACCGGCCGCGCGGCCCTTGTCGAAAGCCGGCTGCACCATGGTGGTGAGGTCAATCGGCGCGACGCCGTCGAGTCGAACGCCGTCGAAGCCGACAACGCTGAGGTCTTGTGGTACGCGAAGGCCGCGCTCGTGCGCCGCCCTGATGACTCCGACTGCAAGCACGTCGCTTTGAGCGACGATGGCGGTGGGAGTGGTCGCCGCCAAGACCGCGAACGCGGCGTGATAGCCGGCGTCGACACTGCTTGCCGAAGCGACGTATCCAGGAGCTTCGGCAAACACGTCGCGAACGCCAAGGATTCGCTGCGACGCAGTGTAACCCTCGCTGCGCGCTTCCCGTTCTCGCGTGAGCCAGCCCGTTGTGTGTGCGCCATCGAGAGGCAGCGTCACCATCGTCGCGTCGCGGTGGCCGAGTTCGCGCAGGTGCTCGGCGAGCACCCGGGATGCCTCACGGTTGTCGAGGTCGATCGCGAGCACGCCGGGCAGCGGCTCCACCTCGACGCCCACGATGGGGATGCCTCGCTGAGTGAAAACGTGCACGGCGTCGGCGAGGCGCGTGCTGCATCCGATCAATACGACCGCGTCGAGGGGGACGGTCCGAAAGCTGCTTGGACTGTCGGCGTTATCGGTGAGCAAGAGCAGTGCAGAACCGGATGCGCCGATGGCGTCGGCGATGCCGTCGAGTGTCGCAATGTTCATGGCGTCGCGAAAGGCATCAGCGACGCTCTCTTCGAGCACGACGCCGATGATGCCAGAACGCCCTCGTCGAAGGGACTGCCCGCGCGGGTCGGGCCCGGCGTAGTTGAGCTCTGCCGCAGCGGCGAGCACCCTAGACTTCGTCGACGCAGAAACCGGGCCAGCGCCGCTGAAAGCTAGGGATGCGGTTGAGGCAGACACTCCGGCCAACGCGGCGACCGAGGCGAGGTTTGCGCGCACCGGCGACGCCGCTGCCTCTGGGGTAGTTGCCGCCTCATCCATGGCTTGGTAGCTTAGTCGAATCGATTCGATCGAATCGTTTCGATAGACTCAGCCCCGCGTACCACAGCTCTACCTCAGGAATCATTCATGTCGCAAACCACCATTCAGTCCACCTACGCTGGCGGCCTGTCGCGCCGCCAGGTCGTCGCGTGGCGCAACGCTATCTTTGCGATCTTCACGAGTTGCGGGGTCGCTTTGTCGACCTGGGTCTCGCGGATTCCTAGTGTGCGCGACGCCTTCGAGGCAGACACGGCAACGATCGGGTTGCTCGCATTCGCCATTGCCGTCGGCTCCATCGCCGGCCTCGTGACATCAAGCCACCTCATTTCTCGGCTCGGGGCCGCCCGCACGATCACCTGGACACTCTCCACCAGCGCGCTCGGGCTCATCGTTGCGGCCTTCGGCGCGACCATCGACCCTAACTTCGCGGTCACGGCGATCGGGCTCGGGCTTTTCGGAGCGTCCTTCGGCATTTGCGACGTGGCCATGAACGTTTCTGGAGCAGCGCAAGAACGCGTGCTCGGCCGCCCAATCATGCCGATCTTTCATGCCTTCTTCAGTTTCGGCACCATGGCCGGTGCGGCCCTGAGCGTGCTTGCCGAGACACTCGGCCTCTCCATCGCCGCGCACGTCGCCGCGATCGCTCTACTGATGGCTCTTACCGTCGCGCTCTCGACACGCCACCTGCAGTCCGAACACATCATCGAAGACGGAGCGGAGGTCGTCGCCGACGACGATCACTCCAAGACGTGGCGTGGGCGCCTGTCGATCTGGCGCGACCCACGCACCATATTTATCGGTCTCATTGTGCTCGGCATGGCTTTCACCGAAGGTTCGGCGAACGACTGGCTCGCGCTCGCGATGGTCGACGGACACGGGGT
>JANONY010000276.1:0-1788 GCA_031421055.1 Actinomycetes bacterium
GTCATCGGGCCAGCGAGCGCGCGAAGGTAGCGTTCGGTGTAAAACGCTTGGGCGATGCGCAGAAACGGGTAGAGCACCCACCAGAAACGAGTGGCAGGGCGAGAGAAGGCCCGGATCGTGATCCAGACTGATCCGTCGTCGCGGTGCTCGACCATCCAGCTCTCTTCGCCGTCTTCTGGATGCCCTGGCAGGGTTCCGTAAGCGAACCCGCGCCGGCGCGGCTCGTCGACCACATAGATCACCCGAACCGGAAACGTGAAGCCGAGAGCGATACGCATGAGCGCGGTGTCGCCTGCACTCACGTAGCCGACGCCGCTGGAGCCGAAGACCACCTCATCCGATGGTTCGATCGATGCGGGCGTGATCGGGTGGCCGTATTCGTCGAAACTCACGGGCGTATAGCGTGCTTCGCTGACCTCGGGCGGCGCATCGGTGAGGATCACGCGAAAGCCACTGCGGCGCTGAACGCCCCAGGTGAGCGCCTCGGTCGAGGCCCACTCGTAGCGCGCCTCGCCGTGTCCGATGCGGCGTCGCACATCGATCGGGCGGTAGCCCAGGGGCGGGTATCGCATGAGGTCGGCGGCCTGGGTCGCGCCGATGGCCGCGTAGGTCACAGATTCCATCCAGAGATCGCGGCGCATAGAACCGAGTCTACGGGCGTGTCACCCGTTCGAGGGGCGCGGCCGGTGGCGCCTCAGGGGCAACGAGTGGGTGCAACACTTGAGCCATGAGAATTGCAGTCACCGGCGGAAGTGGAAAGCTCGGCGCGGTCGTCGTCGAACATCTTCGGGATGCCGGCCACGACATCCTCAACCTCGATCGCGTCGGCGCGCCGGGCGAGGGTTTTCTGCGGGTCGACTTCACCGACTACGGTCAGGTGGTTGACGCCCTGCACGAAGACGGCACGTTCGACGCGGTTGTGCACCTCGCGGCAATTCCAGCGGGCGGCATTGCGCCCGAGGTCGCGACCTTCGAGAACAACATGAGCTCGACGTTCAACGTGTTTCAGGCCGCACGCCGGGCTGGCGTCAAGACCGTCGTGTACGCGTCGAGCGAGACGCTGCTGGGAATTCCGTTCGAGATCGACCCGCCGTACGTGCCGGTTGACGAGCAGTACGACTCGCGACCCGAGTCAATGTACGCCGTGGTGAAGCACCTCGAAGAGGAGCTCGCGCAGAAGCTTGTGCGCTGGGACCCGTCGCTCTCGATCACTGCCCTGCGCTTCTCGAACGTCATGGTCGAGTCGGACTACTCAGCCTTCGGCTCGTTCACCGCCGAGTCACGCAAGTGGAACCTGTGGGGCTACATCGACGCGCGGGATGCCGCCCAGGCCGTGCTGCTATCGCTAACCCGCAACAAGCCCGGCTTCGATCGCTTCATCATCGCCAACTCGAACACTGTGTTGCCCGATGACAACGCCGCGCTGCTCGCGGCGCACTTTCCGAACGTCGAGGTGCGCGGCGAGCTCGGCGCGAACGAGACATTGCTCTCGATCGAGAAGGCACGGCGCGAGCTCGGGTACGAGCCGAAGTTCGGCTGGCGGGGCTGATTCGGCATCCATTTGCGTGACGTGACCAGCGGTAATCGCCCGACTGTTGCCATCTGGCGGAAATGGATGGAGCCTGCGAGCTTTTGGCGTCGCGAGTGACAGCTAGCTCACTTGCTCGGCACCCGCCCGCTCGCGTCTGGCGCGTCCTCTTGAGAGAAAAGTGCTCCGCTCGACCCGTCGATACCGCGCGGGCATTCCCGTCAGTCGTCATCCCATTCGTCACGAAGCTCCTTGGTCAG
>JANONY010000277.1:0-3026 GCA_031421055.1 Actinomycetes bacterium
ATCCATCCCCGGCATGTTGCCGGATGGGATGGTACAGCCCGCGAGCACGAGGGCAGTGGCGATGGCGACAGAACCACGAGCGATAGTACGAATTTTCATAGGCTTCTATCTCAGTAGGTGATCGTGATTGGTGATGACGAGATCGTTGGCACCGCGAACACCGCAATCAGCAGTTGTTTCACTACGAGCGAACCAGTCGCGCGATGGCGGCGCTGGCCTCGCGCAGCTTATCTTCTGCTACCTGTCCCCCCTGCTCCGTCGCCTCAGCGACGCAGTGCATCAGGTGATCATCGAGCAACGCCAGTGCGACCGCCTCGAGCGCGCGCGTCGTCGCCGACACTTGCGTGAGGATGTCGATGCAGTAGATGTCTTCTTCGATCATCCTGCCTAGACCGCGCACTTGTCCCTCGACTCGACGGAGTCGAGAGAGCAGCGCGTCCTTGTTGGCGACGTAGCCGTGAGTGGCGTGATCCATCCTTCTGGCCGATTCAGTGCGCGGCGTGCGCGAAGCGGTGGGGATCGCTGTCGAACCGATCGGCGCAGCCGCCAGAGCAGAAGTAGAACGTGACCCCATCGTGTTCGCGAGTTGCCGCGGCGCTCGTCGGGTCAACGCTCATCCCGCAGACCGGATCGATGGCGAGTGCCGCATCAGCGGAGGGGTGATCGTGGTGGTTCATGGTGTTCTCCTTTGGTTCTTCACTGCTTCCGATCTCGACCACCGGTTCGGTGATAGCGAGGTTCTTTCTGGCCGACGCCGACACCGACACCGACACCGACACCAGCACCGACGCGGGCTTCGGTGTGAATCCGCGCAGTCGACTCGAGTTGGTCACCACCGACAGCGATGACAACGCCATCGCCAGGGCGGCGATCATCGGGCTGAGCAACACCCCGAAGGCCGGATACAGCACACCGGCAGCGAGTGGAATGCCGACCGCGTTGTAGCCGAATGCGAAAACGAGGTTCTGGCGGATGTTGCGCATGGTCGCGCGCGACAGATCGATAGCGGTGACTAATCCAGACAAGTTGCCTGAGATCAATGTGATGTCGGATGCCTCGATCGCAACGTCCGTTCCGGTGCCGATCGCGAGGCCAACGTCGGCCTGCGCGAGCGCTGGGGCATCGTTGATGCCGTCTCCCACCATGCCGACCACTCGACCTTCGGCCTGCAGCCGCTTCACTTCGCGCGCCTTGTGCTCTGGCATGACCTCAGCAACGACCCGCCGGATCCCGACCTGGCGTGCGATCGCCGCCGCCGTCGTGCGGTTGTCACCGGTCATCATCACGACGTCGATTCCGCGCGAGATGAGATCGGCGATTGCCGCCGCCGAGCCGTCCTTGATCGTGTCGGCGACCCCGATCACACCGGCGGGCCGTCCGTCAACCGCGACGAGCATCGGCGTCTTACCATCGGCAGCGAGTGTCTCGAGATCGCGGATCAGGCCGGCCGGGTCGACGCCTGCGCCGGTGAGCAGGCGCTGGTTTCCAACCAGCACCGTGCGGCCGTCGACCGTGGCGCGCACGCCCTGGCCCGTGACGGATTCGAACGACGTCACCTCACGCGCAACGAGGTTGCGGTCGCGCGCTCCGGCGATGATCGCGGTCGCTAGCGGGTGCTCCGAGTCGCGTTCGGCTGCCGCAATCAGCGCGAGCAACTCATCGGCGCCGAACCCATCGGCGGGCAACACATCGGTCAGAGTCGGTTGCCCTTTGGTGATGGTGCCTGTCTTGTCGAGCACGACCGTGGTGAGCTTGTGCGCGGTCTCGAGCGCCTCGGCCGAGCGGATCAGGATTCCGTTGGCGGCGCCCTTGCCCGTTGCGACCGTGATCGAAAGTGGGGTCGCGAGCCCAAGCGCACACGGGCAGGCGATGATGAGCACCGCCACGGCCGCCACGAGCGCGAAAATGCCGGCAGGCGGCGGCCCTACCAGCAACCACACGACGAAGGTCCACAGGGCGATCGCGATGACAGCTGGCACGAAGTAGCTCGAGACCTTGTCGGCGAGACGCTGAATCGGCGCCTTCGAACCCTGGGCCTCACGAACCAGTCTGATGATCTGGGCGAGCATCATGTCGGCACCGACCTTAGTCGCGGTGTAGCGAAACGAGCCCGTCTGGTTGATTGTCGCTCCGATCACGGTGTCGCCAACCGACTTGACGACCGCCATCGGCTCGCCCGTCACCATCGATTCGTCAACGGCGGAGCTGCCGTCAACGAGCTTCCCATCGACCGGCAGCTTCTCGCCAGGGCGGATGGCGACCACGTCACCCACAACGACTTCGCTGACCGGAATCTCGAGCTCTTCGCCGCCGCGAACCACCCGGGCGGTGCGCGGCTGCAAACCGATCAGTGAACGGATGGCTTCGCCCGTGCCAGCCTTGGCGCGAGTCTCGAGAAGTCGCCCAAGAAGAATCAGGGTGAGGATGACGCCGACAGCCTCGAAGTACACCGCGCGCGCCTCGACCGGCAGCACCCACGGTGCGAAGGTGGCAACGGCGCTGAAGCCGTATGCGGCAAGGGTGCCTAGCGTGATCAGAGAGTTCATCTCGGCCGCCCGATGCGCGAGCGCCAACCAGCCGGTGCGGTGGATCGGCCACCCCGTGTACAGCATCACCGGCGTGACGAGAAGAAGCTGGAACCACGGCGCCAGCAACAGCGCCGGTACCCACATGGCACCAAAGACGTCGTGCGCCATGACGGCAAGGAACACCGGAAGCGTCAAAACAATGCCGACAATCACGCGGCGGCTGAGGTCGGCGATCTCGCGAGCATGCTCGTCCGCCTCCTGGTCGCCATTCTCTTGCCCATCCCCTGCCGCATGCTCAACCGCGGTTGGTAGCGCAGCAGGGCCAGACTCGCCTTCTGGTCGTGCAACGACTCTGACCGTGCCGTGCAGCATGTTCATTCCGCAGGCAAACTCGAACTCACCAACCTGATCGGGCAAAAATTCGACCGCCGTGGTCGCATAAGCCGGCAGGGTCTGGTTGATCTTGAACGCAGGCACCACCACCCGCGAAGAGCAGTC
>JANONY010000278.1:0-4278 GCA_031421055.1 Actinomycetes bacterium
CAGTGCGGCGTCGAAGCCGATGACGCCGCGCTACTCGAGTGCCGCACTTTCAACGAGGTCGACTGGCTCATCGACCCCTCCGACGAAGAACTCGTCACGGCAACGACCTACGGCCGCGACCCCGCGGTGCGGGTTGCAATCGACAAAGACATCGTTGGCCCTGGCGTCATGCTCGACGATCTCGCGTACGCGGTGTCGGTGATCCCGGCCAGCAAACGCTGCAGTTAGCCGCGCGGCCCGTCGAGTCCGACAAGCTTGCCCGCGATGCCGCCCGCAGCTCGCAAAGCTGCGCCGGAGCCGAAGCCGGATGCCGGCAACGCGAACCGGGTATCGCGCGCCTCGACGAGCGCATCCTTCAAAACCGTCGCTGCGGGCACCTTCGGAGCCCATAAGTACAGCGACATGGCGCCGGGAATCGAGTTGACCTCGTTGACGAAGAGCTCGCCTGTCTTCTCGTCGAGCAGGAGGTCGACGCGAACGACACCGGTGAGCGCGGTGACTTCTGCGACGCGGCGGGCGAGCACGTCTGCCGTCGAAGCGATGCCCGCAGCGAGCACAGCCGGAAACTCACGCGGCGCGCTCATGAAGCCGGCCTCGCCGGAGCCGCCAGAGAGATACTTTTCTGCGTACGAGTAGAGGCCGCTGCCCGAAGCGCCGCGCAGAGGCTTCTCGACGTCGGTCGTCTCGAGCACCGGGTACGTTCTGAACGAAATATTGAGGTCGATCAGGTCGGGGCGATACGGCTCAAGCACCGCACCCGCGCGCAGCTGAGCGCTCGCCTTCGCGATTGCGCGGGCCGCCTCTAGATCATCGACAATCTCGATGCCGATGGAGGATCCGCCGAATCGTGGTTTGACGATGTATGGGCCAGCGAAGCTCGGCGCGGTCGAGAACGAGAGCAGTTCGCGCGTGAGCGACGGGATGCCGGAGGCGAGCATGAGGCCGCCGAAAGCGAGCTTGTCCATGCCAACGGCGCCGGCGAACAGCGACGAGCCGGTTGCCGGAATGCCGAGTAGCGAAAACAACGCGGCGGCCCCGCCGCCTTCGCCGACCCCGCCGTGCAAACAGAAAAGCACGGCGTCGAGCTCGAGGGCTTTCTTCTTGACGAACAGGCCTGAGTCGCCAGAGAGGCGCACGTCGATCGGGCGTGAACCGCGGGGCACGCCGTCGAGGTAGTCCTTCGCCTCGGTATGTGCGGGCACCTCGAACCACTCGCCCGACGGCGCCCAGTAGATCGGCGTGATTTTCTCGCCAGAATCGGTGAGCACGCGCTCGGCCTGCAGTCCGGTGAGAATCGAGATCTCGTGCTCTGGCGATGGCCCGCCGAAAAGAACACCCCAGGGGCTAGTCATGTCGCGGCTTCCTCAGGGGTAGTGGTCGGGCAGATCGTTCTCATAGAGGATAACGCCTCGGTCACCGGCCTGATCGAGAGCCGCCGCGACGGCGAGCTCGCGGCGCGCGAAGAGTCGTGCGTTTGGCGCTCCGAAACGAAGGGCCGCACGGTTGGTTCGACCGATCGCGAAGAGCGTTCCACCGGCGTTGAGCACCTGCGCAGCGAACGCCCGGTTGCGGTCGCGCTGCACCGTGCCGAGCTCGACCATGCCAGGGGTGACCACGACCAGTGGGCCTCCCCGCGCCAAAGCAAGCTCCGCCGCACCCTGAACCGCACGCGCGGCGCCGACCGGGTTCGAGTTGTAGGTGTCGTCAATGATGAGCACGCCACTGGCAGACTGCTGAACCTCGGCGCGGTGCGGCGCATCGGGGAGCGCCGCCAGGCGGGGGGCGAGTTGCGACAGCGGCACTCCGAGGGCGGTTGCGATACCCACTGCCACAGCGAGATTGACGGCGTGGCCGACGTTCGGAATGGTCACCGGCGCCGACTGCACTGGCTCTCCGCGCAGCTGAACCGTGACGGTGTCGTTGGCGACCACGACATCCGCCGCCGGGGTTAGTGACGGCTCGGCGTGCGCAGCGTCGGTCGAGACCGTGATCACGCGCTTGCCAGCTGCGCGGCACTTCTCGGCAAGACCGAGCAACAGCGGGTCATCGATCGGCAGCACGACGGTGCCGGCCTTTTCGGTAATCTCTGACTTTGCTTTGAAGATGACGTCGCGCGATCCCATGCGGGCCAGGTGCGCCTCGCCGATCGTGGTGATCGCCGCGATGTCAGGCGGGAAGCTCTCAGACAGCTCGCGGATCTCGCCCTGCCCATACACCCCCATCTCAGCGACGAACACCTCGGTGCCAGGAACGACCCGTTCGTTCACTGCGCGTGACAGGCCCATCAGGTTGTTGAAGCTTGCGGGGCTCGCGACGACCGAGAACGCCGTGCCGAGCAGGTGCGCCACATACCCCTTCGTCGAGGTCTTGCCGTACGAGCCGGTAATCGCGACAACCTTCGGTCGAACCTGCGTGAGCCGCTTGCGTGCGCTGATCAGATACCTGCGCGAGAGCCGCTTCTCGATGGGCTTCAGGATGACGAGAGCGAGGTCCATCAGTAGTGGACCGAGCAGCAACGGAATCGCGATACCAACCACGCCAAGAAGCACGGTGAGGATGCCCGCGGCCGCGACGAACAGCACAAGCCAGACCGCGAGCAGTCGCCTCAATCGCGCGGTCCAGTTGAGCGCACCGGTACGGCCGCGCACCCCGAGGCCGAGCGGCAGCGCGATGAGCAGCGCAATCGCGACGATCGCCGCCCAACGAAGATCGACGTTCTCGGTGCCGATCACCTCGCCGACGAGGGCTGCGACTATGAGCGCGAGCACGATGATGTACAGCGCGAGGTTGAGCCCGCGCGCCCAGTAACCGGCGATGATGGTGACCCACGGCGCGATGTAGTGCTCGCGTTGCGCCACCCGTAGCCAGCGCAGCGTCGCGAGCGCAAACGCAAGAAGCCCAAGACCGCCCGCGATCATCAACTGGATCAGGTCGATGCTCACGCGAGTACCTCCACCAGCTCGGCGCGCACCCGATCGCGCAGCGCGCCCTCGAGAAGGTGCCCCTCGCCGGGTACGACAATGAACGTGGCGTTGGTCAGCAGTTCACTCGCAGCGCGGCCAGCATCAGTCGGCGCCGACGTGTCGTGCTCGCCCCACACCATGCGCACCGGCACGTCGATGACCGCCAGATCGTCGCGGTAGTTCTCGTTGACGACCTTGACCAAAATCTCGCGCATCACGCCCTGCGCCGCGTTGTAGTCGGCCGAGCCGTGCTTCATGCGCTGCTTCTCAAGAACCGATCGCGGCAGGATGCGCGCCTTCGCCAACGCGCGCACCAGCCGAAACAGCAGGGCAGGTTTCGAGACCGGCGCGAGTCGCACGAGCGGCACCCCCGTGAGCACGAGGCTTGTGACGAGCTCTGGGTACTTCGCCGCCAGGCGCACGGCGACCCGGCCGCCGAACGAGTGCCCGAGAATCACGACCGGCGCGAACGGCCGGATGGCCTCGGCCACCAGCTCTGCGTAGTCCGCAGAGCCCCACGCGGTGGGCGGCGCATCGGTTGTTCCGAAGCCGGGGAGGTGCGGCGCGATTGCGTCTAGACCGTCGACAATCGCGGCGAAGTCGGCGCCGCTGCGCGCCCATCCGTGCAAGGCCACCACCGCGGGAGGAGTCGACCCGGTCTTGTCAGCGAGCAGGCGACCGTCGGCAAGCGAGGTGAGCACCTACTCCCCCTGTGGCAGCGGGTCGGTGGTGAGGTGTGGCGCGAGGTCTTTCGGGTTGAGGGTGCCGGCGAGCACTTCGGCGACCTGGCTGACGATCGGCATCTCGACGCCCTTCGAGAGCGCGAGCTCAAGAATCGGCGCGACGCTCGAGAGCCCCTCAGCGGTCTGGCTCATCTGCTTGACCACTTCTGCGTAGGTGTAGCCCTGACCGAGCAAGCGCCCGGCGGTGTTGTTTCGCGAGAGCGACGATTCGCAGGTCGCGATCAGGTCGCCGAGCCCGGCGAGCCCGGCGAGGGTCTCGGCGCGACCGCCGAAGGCAACGGCGAAGTCGGTCATCTCGACGAGTCCGCGGGTGATGATCGAGGCCTTGGTGTTCTCGCCGTAGCCGACGCCATCGACGATGCCGATCGCGACCGCGATGAGGTTCTTCAGCACGCCGCCGAATTCGGTGCCGATGACATCGGTGTTGACGTACGAGCGAAAATAGGGATTGGTCGCCGTCAGCGCAACCAGAGTGGCTGTCACGAGATTCGCCGAAGAGATGACGGCAGCGGTCGGTTGCTCTTTCGCGATCTCGAGGGCGAGGTTCGGGCCGGAGGCGACCGCGATGCGCG
>JANONY010000279.1:0-6480 GCA_031421055.1 Actinomycetes bacterium
CAAATTTTCTCACCGCGTTGCCCCTGGGCGCCGAGCTTCATGTTCTCGAGGACGGTGAGCAGGCTCAACGCTTTGGTGAGCTGGAAGGTACGCACTTGTCCCTGCCGCGCCGCCTTGTACGCCGGAACACCGGCGAGTGACGTGCCGTCGAAGGTCCAAC
Organism: Actinomycetes bacterium; assembly: GCA_031421055.1. GTDB lineage: Bacteria > Actinomycetota > Actinomycetes > Actinomycetales > Microbacteriaceae > Conyzicola. The sequence goes on from JANONY010000279.1 coordinate 161, forward strand.
TTCCGGTGTCAGGCTTGTCGAAGCCGGTGAGTAGGTTGAAGAGTGTGGTCTTGCCTGCGCCGTTCGGGCCGATGAGGGCAGTGATTGCGTTGCGCGGTATCTCGAGGTGGTCGACGTCGACCGCGGTGAGTCCACCGAAGCGCCGCTTGACGTTGTCGGCCACGATGATGGGGTCGACCTTCTTGACTCCTGGTGCAGCGGTGCCGACGTGGAGCCCGGTGGACTTGACCGGGGTCTTCGTCGGAGCGGTCTGGTTACTTGACAAAGGTCAGCTCCTTGCGGTTTCCGAGGATGCCCTGAGGGCGGAAGATGACGACCAGCATGAGGAGGACTCCGACCAAGATGAAGCGAAGGGTTCCGCCCTGCACTCCTCCGACGAATGGAACTCCAACCTGAGCGAGTGCCGGAAGCAGGTTCGTGATGAAGGCCTGGATGAGCCAGAACAGAATCGAGCCGACCAGCGGACCGAAGATCGTGGCCGCCCCACCAAGCAACAGGATCGTCCAGAGGAAGAACGTCAGGCTCGTCACGTAAACACCGGGAACCACCGACGAGGGCAGCGCGTAGAGCACACCGCCGAGTGCGCCGAAGGCCCCACCGATCATGAGGGCCTGCATCTTGTAGAGGAAGACGTTCTTGCCGAGGGCTCGTACAGCATCCTCGTCTTCACGAATTCCCTTGATTACCCGACCCCATGGGCTGCGCATAAGCAGGAAGACGAACACCATCGCGACGGCGAGCACGAACAGGCCGAAGCCGCGTACCCACCAGCCCTGGATGTTGTACTCCCACGGGCCGAAGCCGTACGTCTGGGACTCGGGCAGATTAAACAGCCAGAGGAGCGGATTCGCAGCGCGGAAGCTGTCGTGGTACCCGCCGAGACCGTCATCACCGTTTGTGTAGCTCTCGAACAGCGTAGAGCTGAGCAGTAGACGCACAATTTCGGCCGCGGCAATCGTCACGATGGCGAGGTAGTCAGCGCGAAGCCGCAGGGTCGGAATACCGAGGATTGCGGCGAAGATCACCGACGCCCCGACCGACACGAGAATGGCCGCCCACCACGGTAAGCCGAAGCTGAGAATCGAGATGCCGAAGCCGTAGGCTCCGATGATCATGAAGCCTGCCATGCCGAAGTTGAGCAGCCCGGTGAAGCCGAAGTGCACGGAGAGCCCGACCGCTGCGACTGCGTAGGCGATCATTGTCGGCTGAATCAGCCACTCGGCCGTGTTGAAAAGAATTGACAACCAGTCCATGACGTCTGCCCCTTAGCCGATTCGTTCTTTGCGGCCGAGGATTCCCTGCGGTCTGAATAGCAGAACAACGATGAGTACAACGAGCGGGCCGACGTACTTGATTCCCGTGGGGATCCACAGCGTAGAGACCTCGACGAACATTCCGACGACGAGAGAGCCGACGAGGGCACCGTAGGCGGTGCCGAGTCCGCCGAGGGTAACCGCGGCGAACATGAGGAGCAGGATTCCCGTGGCCATGTCCCAAGTAACGCCGGGAAGGAAGTAGCCAAGTAGTACGCCCGCCAGACCAGCGAGTGCTGCGCCAAGCACCCAGATGATGCGAACAACAGCGTCGACGTTGATGCCGGAGGCGGCAGCGAGCGACGGGTTGTCGGCGACCGCACGGGTTGCCTTTCCGATGCGTGTGCGTTGCAGCCAGATGGCGACACCGATGAGCACCACCAAGCTGGTAGCCATGCTCCAGAGCGAGACGGCGGTCAGCGAGATGGCGCCGAACTGCAGCTTGTCTTCGGCCGAACCCGGCAGTGACGCCGTGCTGCCTCCGATGAAGAATTGGAAGACATAGCGCAGCGCAAGCGAGAGTCCGATGCTCACAATCATGAGCTGGACGGTGCCGAGCCCGCGTCGCCTGAGGGGTTTCCATAAGAGAACGTCGAGCACCAGACCCAAGCCGGCACTGACGATCACCGCCATCGGTATCGATGCCCAAACCGGCCAGGCGAGCGCCACGGAGAAGGCGATCGTCATGATGCCACCGAAGGTCACCATCTCACCGTGCGCAAAGTTCGAGATGCCCGTCGTGCCGTAGACCAACGAGAGCCCGATGGCCGCGAGGGCGAGCATGAGTCCGAAGTTGAGCCCGTTGAAGATCTGCTCGATCAGCCGGTCGCTGAAGCTCGTCACCTGTCTCTCGCCGACACCGAGAAAGAAGTTGACGACAGCGAGCTGGGTCTTGCCGAATTCTGCGTCTCTCGGGTTCGGTCCGTCGGTTACCGTGACGCCGTCTGGCAGGGTCGACTCGTCGAGCGTGATGCTGTAGAGGCCAGCTTCTGGAACACCGAGGTCCCACTTGCCTGCGTTGTCGGAGATGCTCTCGCCGTCGAAGCCGTTGCCGCTCACTGTCATGCGGATGCCCTCGAGCGGTTCGCCCTGATATTTGACAAAGCCGATGAAGTGGTAGGGGTAGTCCTCGCTGTGCTCATCCGCCGATGCTGGTGCTGCGCCGGTGAAGGCGAAGAGAGCGAGGGCGGCTCCGAAGAGGGCAACCATTGCCGCGGGCCGCAGCCTTCGCGATTGTCGGGTGGCGTGCACTTGTCCTCCAGGTCGTTCTAACGGCCGCACCATTGCGTCCGCCGTTCTGGTCATCGACCATACGTTGTCAATTATCACCCTTGTGTTTCGACTGCGAACACGAATGGTCATGCAAGTATGCTGCGGAATTCGTAGGTCGCATAGTCGTTAACATTGATTGACTGTATTTGGCCGGAAGTTTTGACGACGCCGGTCGCACAACCCAAGGGGAACCATGGATCAGCCTGACCCGTTCGGCTTTATCGGCCTCACCTATGACGACGTCATGCTGCTACCGGGGCACACGGACGTGATCCCGAGCGAGGCAGACACGAGCTCGCGTCTCACCCGCCGAATCACGGTCGCCTCGCCTCTTCTTTCCTCGGCGATGGACACGGTCACCGAGGCGCGCATGGCCATCGCCATGGCTCGCCAGGGCGGAATCGGCATCCTTCATCGCAACCTGTCGATCGAGGATCAGGCCGCCCAGGTTGACAAGGTCAAGCGCAGCGAGTCTGGAATGATCACCAATCCGGTCACGACGACTCCAGATGCGACCGTGGCAGAAGTCGACGCGATCTGCGGCCAGTTCCGAGTGTCGGGCCTTCCGGTGGTCGAAGACGACGGCGTGCTGGTCGGCATCATCACCAATCGCGACATGAGATTCGTCTCGCCGTTCGAGAAGGCGACGACGCTCGTTCGCGACGTCATGACGAAGGCCCCGCTCATCACGGCCCCGGAAGGCATCGACCCGGATAGCGCCGTAGCGATTTTCGCGCAGCACAAGATCGAGAAGCTGCCCCTCGTGGACGCGGAGGGTCGCTTGCGCGGACTCATCACGGTCAAAGACTTCGACAAGACCGAAAAGTACCCCAACGCGACGAAAGACGAGGCGGGCCGCCTTCGGGTCGGTGCAGCGATTGGATTTTTCGGCGACGCCTGGGAGCGCGCTGAGGCACTGCGCGATGCCGGCGTTGACGTGCTTGTCGTCGACACCGCTAACGGCGACTCGGAGGGAGTGCTCGACATTATTCGGCGCATCAAGTCGGATCGAAACTTCGATCACATCGATGTGATCGGCGGCAACGTCGCGACCCGCAGCGGCGCTCAAGCGCTTATTGACGCAGGGGTGGATGCCGTCAAAGTCGGCGTGGGCCCCGGCTCGATCTGCACCACGCGCGTCGTCGCCGGCGTTGGTGTGCCGCAAGTGACTGCCGTCTACCAAGCGTCGCTCGCGGCGCGCGAGGTTGGCATCCCGGTGATCGCCGACGGCGGCCTGCAGTATTCAGGCGACATTGCTAAGGCGCTCGTCGCCGGCGCCGATACCGTCATGCTCGGCTCGCTGCTCGCCGGCTGTGACGAGAGCCCTGGCGACCTCGTGTTCGTCAATGGCAAGCAGTACAAGAACTACCGCGGCATGGGCTCGCTCGGTGCACTGCAGACGCGCGGCAAGAAGACGTCATACTCGCGTGACCGCTACTTTCAAGCGGATGTGCCAAGCGACGAGCAACTAATCGCTGAAGGCATCGAGGGCCAGGTTCCCTATCGCGGCTCCCTCGCCGCGGTCGTGTACCAGTTGCTCGGCGGCCTTCGCCAGTCGATGTTCTACACCGGAGCGCGCACGATCAGCGAGCTCAAAGAAAAGGGCAAGTTCGTGCGCATCACTGCGGCCGGGCTCAAAGAGTCGCACCCGCACGACATTCAGATGGTGGTCGAGGCGCCGAACTACCGCCGTTAGATAACGCCTTTAGCGTTCGCGCTTTGCCCCTTCGGAGGCGCTAACGGTGAACATGGTCGGCTGCAGATAGCCGTTCTCAGCAAAAGCCCCGTCTATCGCGACCTGCACGCGAGAGATTCCCTCGGTTGGCACGAGTGCGATTGCCGCGCCGCCGAATCCGCCGCCGGTCATGCGCGCACCGATCGCACCGTTGGCTTGCGCCGTTTCGACCGCGAGGTCGAGTTCTGGAACCGAAATCTCAAAGTCATCACGCATCGAGATGTGCGAGGCGTCGAGTAGCTCACCGATGGCGGCCGGTCCGCTCTCGAGCAGCGTGCGCACGGTGTCGAGTACGCGCTGGTTCTCTGTAACGATGTGCCGAACGCGGCGGAACGTCTCATCGTCGAGCAGAGTGCGCGCGCGATCGAGATCACTCACACCGACCTCACGAAGCAGGGCTACGCCGAGCGCTTTGGCTCCTGCTTCGCACGAGGCCCGTCGCGCCGCATAGCCGCCGGTGGCGTGGTCGTGAGCGACGCCGGTGTCAATGATGAGCAGTTCGAGCCCTGCGGCGGCAAATCCGAGTTCGACGATCTCCGACTCGAGTGAACGGCAGTCGAGAAATACCGCGTGGTCTTCTTCGCCGAGCAGCGACGCCGACTGATCCATGATGCCGGTGGGCGCACCAACCATCTGATTCTCTGCGCGCTGCCCGACCCGCGCGAGCGTTCGGCGGTCGAAGCCGAGCTGCCACACCTCGTTGAGGGCGATGGCGACGGCGCTCTCGATCGCGGCAGATGACGAGAGCCCGGCGCCGACGGGAACGGTCGACTCGATGTACAGGTCGACACCTGGTACGGCGGTGAGGTCTGCGCCGAACTCCCCGAGGGACCAGGCCACGCCGAGAGGGTATGCCGCCCATCCGCTGACCACACCAACCGCGAGCTCGTCGAGATCGACCTCTGCCACCTCGTCGGCGAAGCCACTCGCGACCCGAATGCGCCGGTCGTCGCGAAGGCCGAGGGCCACGACGGTGCGCCGGTTGATGCCGAACGGCAGCACGAATCCACCGTTGTAATCGGTGTGCTCGCCGATGAGGTTGACCCGGCCAGGAGCCGACCAGAGCCCGGTGGGCTGGTAGCCGTAGAGGGCCGTGAACTCGCTGGTGACCTCGTCGCGGATGTCGCTCATGCGCGTGAAATTCCCTCCCGCACAAAGGCGGCTGTCTGCTCGGGAGTGACGTCGCCGATCCACGCGCCCATGGCGGCTTCCGAACCGGCTAAGAACTTGAGCTTGCTCTCGGCCCGACGTGGTGATGTCACTTGCAGCATAAGCCGAACCTCTGATCTGCCAACGGTCACCGGGGCCTGGTGCCACGCGGCGATGTAGGGCGTCGGGTCGCTGTACAGGGCGTCGATGCCGCGCAAGAGTGTGAGGTAGAGGTGTGCAAGCTCGTCGCGCTCGTCGTCGTTCGTCGCCGCAAGATCGGGGATGTGCCTGTGTGGCAGCATGTGCACCTCAATTGGCCAACGAGCGGCAAACGGCACGAAGGCCGTCCAGTGCTCGCCGCTCAGCACGACGCGCTCTGACGTGCGTTCGAACTGCAGGATGCTCTCGAACAGCCCGGGGCCAAAGGTCGCGATCGACTCAAGCACACGCTGCGTTCGCGGGGTCACGTAGGGGTACGAGTAGATCTGCCCATGGGGGTGGTGCAGCGTGACGCCGATTGCCTCACCGCGGTTTTCGAATGGAAAGACCTGAGCGATGCCCGGCAGCGCAGAGAGGGCTGCGGTGCGATCGGCCCACGCCTCGATGACTGTTCTCGCGCGAGAAATGGTGAGCGAGCCGAACGACCCCTCGGAGGCTGGGCTAAAACACACCACCTCGCACCGACCGACGCTCGGCGCTGTGCGACCAAGGCCGAGCCCGTCGAGGGCGACCTCGCCAAGCTGCGGCCCGAACGAGGGCGACTTGTTCTCGAACACGGCGACGTCGTAGTTGCTCGGTACTTCTGATGGGTTCGACGGGCTGGAGGGCGCAAGCGGGTCGAGGTGCGCTGG
>JANONY010000280.1:0-1578 GCA_031421055.1 Actinomycetes bacterium
TCGTTTTCGAGACGCCGGCCGAGGCATCTGGTCCGCGCTGGGCGCCGTATGTTGCTCCCGACGTGCGGGAAGCGGACCTGGCCGCAGACACGCCCGCTGCGCCGGTCATCGACTCAGTGTCGCTCGCCGTCGCTTCTGCACCCGCGGCGAGTCAGTGGCAGCCGCCGCCGCTGATCACCCCGGCGCTGATCACTCCGCCGCTGATCACTCCGGCGGTGCGTCGACTGCCCGTGTCTCCGCCTCCGATCGCGACGCACGGCGAGCCCGCCGCCGGCGACGACCCGGCCGCCAGCGACCTCGACCTCGACAAGACGGTCGTCGGTCGTCGGCATCGAACGCAACGCTGGCATCTGGCCGCAGAGGGCTCGAAGCCAATCAAACTTATTGGCGCGAGTGCGCTGATTGGCCGCAACCCAGCGGCGAGTGTCGACTACCCGCTCGCCCAGCTTGTGACGCTCGCCGACCCAGACAAGACGGTGTCGAAAACGCACGCGCACCTCTCGCTCGTTGATGGTCGGTGGAGCATTATTGACCTCAACTCAACCAACGGTGTCTACGTGATGTCAGCGTCGGGCGACGAGACGGAGATAGAAATCGGCATCGGTGTCCAGGCAACTGAGTCGTTCAGGCTTGGCGACCTCACCATCACCCTCAGTACAGAAGGTTCACCATATGACTAAGCGCGGCGCAACAGGTAGCGGCAATCCGACCGTGGTGATTCGCTCTGGATCAACCACCGACGTCGGGCGCAAGCGCAAGGCCAACGAAGACTCGATGCTGGTCGGTTATCCGATCTTCGCAATCGCCGATGGCATGGGAGGGCACGATGCTGGCGACCGCGCGAGTCAAACCGTGGTGTACGAGCTCTCGGCACTCATCGATCAACCACTCGTCGGCCCCGACGGGCTCGCTGCGGTGTTGGCTCGCGCACACGCCGCGGTCGGCGAGATTTCAGACGAAAGCGAACGTGGAGCGGGCAGCACCGTCACCGGCGTTGTCGTCTCAGCCAGCGAGGGCATTGCACAGTGGATTGTGTTCAACGTTGGCGACTCCCGCGTCTACCGGCTGCGCGATGGGGAGCTCGCGCAGTTGACCGTCGACCATTCTCTCGTGCAGCAGCTGATCGACGATGGGCGTCTAGATGCGGCAGAGCGCCACGAGTACGAGGGCCGAAACGTTATCACCCGGGCGATGGGTGCCGACGACAGCGACGCGGATTACTGGATGCACCCGATAGTGCAGAATGAGCGATTGTTGCTGTGTTCGGACGGGCTGTGCGGCGAGGTCGACGATATCGCCATCCGCGCCGTGCTGCTCGAGCACCCCGAGCCACAAGCCGCGGCGGACGCGCTTGTGCAGCTTGCTCTCGACAACGGTGGCCGAGACAACGTCAGCGTGATTGTGCTCGAGGTTGTCGTCGGCGGTCAGTACCCGCTTGTCGACGACGAGACCGTCACGAGCATTCGGCGCAGTTCTCAGGCGAGGGATAATCTGAACGCGAATACCGTCGAGATTCCGACTCGAAAAGGGCGCGGTCGTGGCAGAGCCTGACGACGACGGCGCGACAGTCGTTGCCGA
>JANONY010000281.1:0-3243 GCA_031421055.1 Actinomycetes bacterium
CCAGTCTCCAAGTCGGCACGAGCGAGCGGCACTGTCGAGAGGCGCGCTGCGCTGGCGGCCGCGGGCTTGAGCTGCCCAGGCGGCGTCGGTGGCGGAACGGGCTCGGCGCCTGGCACGACCTCCAGTGGGGGAGTCGGCGGCACCACCACGGCTGACCTCGCCTCGTTCGCCAGCAACTACAACGCGATTCGAGTGGCGAACTGCCTCAACCCCGTTCCGATGGGAAACTTTCGCTACGACTCGTGCATGGAGTCGCGCCTGTTCTGGATGGCGCAAGACCCGCACTACAACCCGGGCAACACCTGGGGTCACACGGGAGTGCGCAGCCTTCTTCCCGACGAAGCTGGTTCTTTCTACTCTGACGCAGTGCCAAGCGTCGGATGCGACGGCAACCTCGCTGGCGGATCGGGCATGAGCGGCGCCGGCGCGGCAAGTCGCTGGTGGGAGTCAACGTCTCACCGCAACTCGCTGTACAAGCCAAGCAACACCGGCTCGACGGGTGGCGTGTGCATCTACTTCGCGATGACCCACGGTGGCATCGGCATGGAGTCGGGAATCTCTTCCTACACCCGCGCGGCCGCTCGATGGTCGGGCTGCTGAGCTGAAGGGTCAGGCGTTCGGCGCGAGCGAGCCGCCTAGTATTGACGGGTGAGTGATCGACCGCCGCCCCAGTCACGACGCGGATTGCGTGAGAGCGCAGCGAAGCGCACGACCACGACCGACCCCGCTGTTCGCACGGGCCTGTTCGCCAAACACCCGCGCGCATGGCTCGCCGGCGCCCTCGGTCTCGCCTTCGTGCTGCTCGGCAGCGGCGCTGTCGCCGCGGGCATAGCGGTTGGGAGCGGGGCGGCGCCGAACGAAGGCCCCTCCTCCGCGGTGAGCACCGCTCGTCCGGTGCCGACCGAAATGCCGGTCGCCAGTCGTCTGCGCACCTGCTCCATCGCTGCCGCGGCCACGGATCCCCGGCTCTTGGCGTTCAGTGGCGCGGTCGTCAATGCCTCGACCGGCGAGTTGCTCTTTGACCGCGGCGCCAAGACGCCGGTGCCGCAGGGCAGCGTTCTCAAGGTGCTGACGGCAGCTGCTGCGCTCAACATTCTTGGGCCCGACTACCAAATTGCGACGAGGGTGTACGAAGGAAGCACCCCGGGCACGGTGGTGCTGGTTGGTGCAGGCGACCCAACTTTGAGCCAGCTGCCCGCCGGCTCTGAGAGTGTCTACGCTGGGGCGCCGAAGCTGGACGACCTCGCCGCGCAAGTGCTTGAAAAGTACGACGACCCCATCACGACCATCATTCTCGACACCAGTTACTGGGCCGGGGGCGACGAGTGGGATTCCACCTGGAAGCGGTCGGAGCAGACTCAGGGATACCTGTCAGAAGTGGCGCCTCTGCAAATTGACGGAGATCGCTCCGACCCGCAGTCGCAGAAGAGCCCGAGAAGCACCGAACCAATCGCGCGGGCGGGAGACCTCTTCGCCGAGTCGCTCGGACTCGACGCAGACGCCATTATCTTTAGCAGCGGCACGGCCGTCACGACAAAACCGTTGCTCGGCGAGGTGCGCTCACAGCCGATCAAGGTGCTCGTCAACCAGATGCTCGTTGCGAGTGACGCAACGCTCGCCGAAACCATGGCGCGCGTCGTCTCGAAGCAGATGGGGCTGGGAGGCAGCGCTGCCTCACTTCCGCAGGCGATCACCAGTGCCCTCGGTCTCTATGGGGTCGACACGACTGGAGTGACAATTCGCGATGGATCCGGCTTCAGCACTGCAAACTCCGTACCGCCAGGCTTCATGGCCGCGTTCATGATCGCGGTGATGCAGGGCGGTCTCAATCTCAACCTCATCTACGATTCGCTCGCGGTTTCAGGAAAGTCTGGCGTGCTCTCTAACAGATTTACCGGAGACAGCGCGGTGCCCAAGGGGGCCGTCATTGCCAAGACCGGCTACCTCGACACGGAGTACAGCATGGCAGGCATCATCAATGCCGCCGACGGCACCAGGCTTGCGTTCGCCTTCTACGCGGTCGGCGCAGGCATCAAAGACACGGCAAAGCCTGCCCTCGACGCGCTCGCCGCTGGTTCGTACACCTGCGGCGACAACCTGTCGAACAACTAACCGGCGCCCGGCTGCTCCGGCTGCTCCGGCTGCTCCGGCTGCTCTGGCTGCTCTGGCTCGTCGAAACGTAGACTGAGCGATGGGCCCGACGATTTTCAGCTACGGGTGCTGACCGATCGCGTGGCCGGTGTTTGCTCGCAATCGAGTGCTGCGGCGCTCAAAGAAAAGGCGAAAGCCGGAGTGGAGCTCGTGAGTGATTAGCGAAACCGACCTGCTGGCAAAGGTGCCATCGCAGTTGTTCATCGCAGGCACGTGGGTCGACTCGAGCTCTGGGCGCGCGATTGAGGTGCGCGACCCGGCGACCGGGGCAGTTATCAAGACGATTGCTGACGCATCCGTCGCGGATGCCGCATCCGCCATGGACGCCGCGGCCGACAGCTCGGCCAGCTGGGCCGCAACCGCGCCTCGCGTGCGCGGCGAAATTTTGCGCCGCGCGTTTGACCTGCTGCAGGAGCGCGCCGACGAGTTCGCACTGCTGATGACACTCGAGATGGGCAAGCCGCTCGCCGAGGCACGTGGTGAAGTGACCTACGGCGCTGAATTCCTTCGCTGGTTTAGCGAAGAGGCCGTGCGCATCACCGGTCGCTACGGCAAGAACCCGGAGGGCACCGGGCGCATGATTGTCACGCACATGCCCGTCGGGCCGTCGTTTCTGATCACCCCGTGGAACTTTCCGCTCGCGATGGCGACGCGCAAGCTCGCCCCGGCCATCGCGGCCGGCTGCACCGCGATCATCAAGCCGGCCGAACTCACCCCGCTCACGACTCTGTACCTCGTGAAGTTGCTCGAGGAGGTCGGCCTGCCTGCTGGCGTCGTTAACGTCATCACCACATCGACGTCGGCCGCAGTGTCGGCGCCGATCATCGCCGACCCGCGACTGCGCAAGCTGAGCTTCACCGGCTCGACCGGCGTTGGCCAGGCGCTGATGAAGCAGGCGGCCGAGGGAGTATTGCGCACCTCGATGGAGCTCGGCGGCAACGCCCCGTTCGTCGTGTTCGATGACGCAGACCTCGACAAGGCGGTCGACGGTGCGATGCTCGCAAAGTTTAGGAACATCGGGCAGGCGTGCACCGCGGCCAACCGGTTCATCGTGCATTCGTCGGTCGCCGATGAGTTCGCATCGCGCTTGAC
>JANONY010000282.1:0-13796 GCA_031421055.1 Actinomycetes bacterium
CACTCCGTTGTTGTCTGACGGCTTCCAAGTCAGCACCATTAGCGCGGGCGATGGTGACGTGGTGTATCCGGGGCAATACGCGCTCACCGCAATCGACTTCTTCGATGGCGCGAGCGGCGAGAGTCGCGGCAGCATCAACGATGACTCCGGTGCTGAACCGCTGCTCATTCGCTCGGGAGCGGGCGCAAGCAACGTGGGTTACGCCATTGAGTGCCAGACGGTTGGCTCGCGAGTTGCCGTCAGCATGAGCGGCGCAGACCTGTGGGGCCTTCTCGACATCGATGAATCGAAAGTGGGTGCCGACGAGCCAGTCGTTGTCATTATCGACATTCGCGCGTCCCTTCTTGGCAAGGCCTACGGCACCGACCAGGTGCCCGCTGCCGGCATGCCCGCAGTGGTCACCGCGCCCGACGGAACGACGGCGATCGCGGTGCCCTCCGGCGAGGCCCCGACCGCGGTGAAGACCTCCGTGCTCAAGAAGGCAGACGGAGACCTGCTAGCCGCAGGCGATTCGGTCTATCTGCACTTTCTCCGGGTGAACTGGGATGACCCAAGCTCGACAAAATCGACATGGCACAACTTCGGTAGCCCCGCGCTGTTCCCGCTCACGAGCTTTGACGCAGCCACGGGCGAGGGCATCCCGGCCGCGATTATGGACGCCCTAGTCGGTCAGCGAGTCGGATCGCAGGTCATGATTGTCTTGCCGCCCGCCTACGGATTCGCCGAAGCCGCCATGCCAGAGGGCGTACAGCCCGGTCAGACGCTGATCTACGTGATCGACATTCTCGGCATCCAGCCAACCGCGGGGTAGCTCGCACAACACTCAGCGACGCTGGCCGAGTGTTCAGACCTAGGATTTCTCTCGTGCCAACACACAGCCAACCAGCAAAGGTTCCCGTTGAAGAGCGGCTGTTCAGCCTTGTGCTCGCGCTGCTTGCTACCGAGACCGGTCTGACCAAGAACGAGATCCTCTCGACCGTTCAGGGCTATCGGCAGGGTTATAGCCATCTGGGTGACAACGCGAACCTCGAGCGCAAGTTCGAGCGAGACAAAGACGACATTCGCGAGCTCGGTGTGCCGCTCGAGACTGTCCAGGCACCGGGCGATCCAGGTAACAATCAGAATCTTCGGTACCGAATTCCGCGCGGCGACTACGAACTACCGCTCGATGTCTCGTTCACTCCAGAAGAGACGACCCTGCTCAACCTCGCGGCCATGGTGTGGCGCGAAGGCTCACTCAGCGCCGAGTCACGTCGCGCCGTGCTCAAACTGCGTTCGCTTGGCGTGGCGGCCGACGAGCCGGTGCTCGGCTACGCACCTCGAGTGCGCGTACGCGACGCAGCTTTTGAGCCACTAGGCGCAGCGCTCGAGAAGCACGCCTGGGTGCGATTTTCATACCTCAAGCCAGGGGAGCGTGATGCCAGAGTGCGCACCGTGCAGCCACTCGCCCTCGTGCAGCACCAGGGACGCTGGCACCTCTACGCGCACGATGACCAGGCGGTGTCGAAGACGTTCTTGTTGCGCCGAATCGTTAGCGCCGTCGTCACGACGGGAAAGACGTTCACCGCGCCAGATGGCAACCCGGCAGAGCTCGCCCTGGCCGAACTCGAGCAGGTCTGGAACGAGCACGTTGCGATCGTCGAGGTACAGACGGGCTCTGACGCACACGCGCGTCTCGGCAAACGACGCGGAACAATCGAGCGGCCGAGCGGCGAACTTGAGCTGCACTACTCTGACCTCAACATTGTCGCCGATGAGCTTGCCGGTTTCGGCCCTGAAGTGCTCGTTGTCTCACCACCAGATGTCCGAGCCGCGGTCATCGCGCGGCTCGAGCGAACGGCGGCCGACCATGCAAGCTAAGAAGCACGTCGTGCCGCTGCACGCTCAAGACAAACTCACTTTCCTGCTCTCGCTTGTGCCATACCTGGTAGATCGCGAGCGCGTTTCGGTGACCGAAGCCGCGACACATTTTGGGGTAAAGCCAGAGCAGATTCGCGAAGCGGTGCGACTCATCGCGGTCTCAGGGGTACCGGGCGAAACACGCACGTACCAGTACGAAGACCTGTTCGACATCGCCTGGGACGACTTCGACGACAATGACCAAATCGTCATTACGAACCACGTCGCTATCGACGACTCGCCCCGATTCAGCGCGCGTGAGGCCGCGGCGCTCATCGCGGGACTTCAATACTTGTCGTCCTTGCCAGAGAATGCCGACCGAGTCGCACTCGCATCGCTCACCTCCAAGCTCTCGCGCGGCGCATCCGGCCTACCGAGTCAAGTCGCGGTCGAAGGCACCGAATCGGATGCGACGCTCGCTCTCATCCGCGAGTCGGTGGCCGCAGGCGTTCAGCTCGAATTCGACTACCTCAGTTCGACCGGCCAGCGCGAGCGTCGTCGCGTTGACGCACTGCTAGTCGAGTCAGTGGACGCCGACTGGTACTTGCGCGGCTGGTGCCATTTGCGCGAGGCAGTACGAACCTTCCGCCTCGACCGCATCTCGGCGCCCCGCGTCACGGATGCGCCAATCAGCCACGCTGCCGACGACGTGACACTGCCGGAGACGCTGTTTGAAGGCTCGGTCGACGATCTCGTTGTGACCATCGATGTCGTCAGTTCGGCGCTGAGCCTGTTGGCCGATTACATTCCAGACGGCGCTGGCCACACCGAGCGCGACGGTCGCGTGCGCACGACGGTGCGAGTCAGCCACTACCACGGGCTCAAACGCCTGATCGGCAGCATGCCTGGGGTGGCGACCGTGGTCGAGCCTCCCGAAGCTCGTGAGATTGTCGCCGCATGGGCGACCGCGGGTGCGCAGCGGTACAACTCGTGACCGTCGTTGCGTGGGTGCTAGTGCTCGCCGCCCTCGTGGCCGTGCTGCTGGGGTGCGGCTTCATGCTTGCGCGCCGCTTCATCCGGTTGCTCGGCGCTGTTGGCGACTTGTTCGCCGCCCCAGCGGTGCTCGATGCGGTGCGCCGGGCCGAGACTGAGCTTCGACCGCCGCCGAGTGTGCTCGAGCCGATCGCAGAGGCGCGAGAACGGCGCGATGGCTTTCGCAGACAGGGCGCAGAGGCGCGAGAGCGGCGAAGGTTGGCTCGCCTAGATCTGGCGCGTGACCTAATCGCGCCGTGGCGCAAGGGCTAAACTAGGGCAACACTGCAAAAAGGGAGAATCATGGGACCATTCGGCAACGCCTTCGGGCTACCGCATCTGATCATCATTCTGGTCATCATCCTGCTCTTGTTCGGCGCGCCGAAGCTTCCCGGTCTCGCCAAGAGCATCGGGCAGTCGATGAAAATTTTCCGCAGTGAGATCAAGGACCCGAGCAAAGGCAGCGCGGGCGAGGCAGCGGCGGGCGACGAGGTTGTAGACGAGACGCCAGCCACGCCAGCCAAGAAGTCGCAGTCCTCCTAGGAACCCCATGGCGAAGCGCCCGCAGAGGGGCGGCGATCCAGAGCGGCGGATGTCGCTGGCCCAACACCTAGTAGAGCTGCGCCGTCGACTTACTATCGTCGCGGTCGCGGTGCTGGTTGGCGGCGTCGGTGGCTTTTTGCTCTCTGACTGGGTTATCAAGCTTCTGCTGTTGCCCATCCAGGCGGTCGCCGAAGACCGCAAAATCCAATTGGCATTTACCACCCTCACCGAACAGTTCGACCTCAAATTCCAGATCGCCATCGCGCTCTCGTTGCTCGGCACGAGCCCAATCTGGCTGTATCAGATCTTCGCCTTCTTCGTGCCTGGGCTGACAAAACGAGAGAAGCGCTACACGCTCGGCTTCTTCTTCAGCGCCGTGCCGATGTTTCTTGGCGGCGGGTTTGTTGGTCTGCTGATCTTCCCGCACATGGTCGCTCTGCTCACGGGCTTCTCCAGCGATGCCCTTGCCGTGACTAACCTCAGTGCGCGCCCGTACTACGATTTTGTGATCAAGCTCGTGTTGGCAGTGGGCGTGGCCTTCGTGCTTCCGGTCTTCCTCGTACTTCTCAATTTTCTCGGGGTCGTCAGCGGAAGAGCGATCATCAAGGGCTGGCGAGTGGCGATTCTCATCATCACGCTGTTCTGCGCGACGGCGACCCCCGCAGCTGACATCGTGTCGATGTTCCTGCTGGCAATTCCCATGGTCGTGTTGTACTTCGCGGCCGCTGGAGTCGCCCTGTGGCACGACCGTGGAGTTGCACGGCGCGAGGCGGCTCTCGAAGCCGAATTAGCATGACACCGTCACCGGCCGAGCGATTCGCAGCCGCGAAGTCACGTTCGGCGCACCCGGTGCTCGAAGATTTCGTCGCATACCAACAATTTGACCTCGACCCGTTTCAACGCGAGGCGTGCGCTGTTCTCGAACGCGGTCACAGCGTTCTCGTCGCCGCACCGACCGGTGCTGGCAAGACGATCGTCGCAGAGTTCGCCATCTTCATGGCGATGCGCGAGCCGCGCTCGAAGGTGTTCTACACCACACCGATGAAGGCTCTCAGCAATCAGAAGTTCCAAGAACTCGCCGCCGAGTATGGGGCAGATGCGGTCGGGCTGCTCACCGGCGACACCAATATCAATTCCGGTGCGCGCATCGTTGTCATGACGACCGAAGTGTTGCGCAACATGCTCTACGCCGATTCCGACCTTTTACGCGACCTCGCTGTCGTCGTGATGGACGAAGTGCACTTTCTCGCCGACCGCTTCCGCGGTGCAGTGTGGGAAGAGGTGATCATCCACTTGCCTCGCACCGTGCGCATGGTCTCGCTCAGCGCGACGGTCTCGAACGCCGAAGAATTCGGCGACTGGCTTGAGGCGGTGCGTGGCGACACCGAGGTGATCGTTTCTGAAGAGCGCCCGGTGCCGCTCGAGCAGCACGTGCTGGTCAAGGGCAGACTGCTCGACCTTTTTGACACGGCTACCGGGCTCGACAGCTCGTCGGCCGATCCGAGCGCCCCAACGAACCGAATCAACCCCGAATTCGCGCAATTGATCGCCGGGGGAGGTCGAAGCCAGTACGACCGATCGAGCGGTCGTCATGGTCAGAGGCGAGCCGCTCCGAGCGGCGAACGGCGGGCAAGCAACCGCTTCGAGACCGGAAAGCTCGAGAGAAGCGAGGTGATCGCTCTGCTCGAGTCACGAAATTTGCTGCCGGCGATTTTCTTCATTTTTAGCCGTGTTGGCTGCGATTCCGCGGTTCGCCAGGTTCTCAAGGCCGGAGTGCGGCTGACGCAGAAGCAGGAGCGCGACGAGATTCGCCGAATCGTCGAGGAGCGCACAAGCACCCTTCTCGACGAAGACCTCGGCGTGCTCGGCTACTTCGAGTGGCTCGACGGCCTCGAGCGTGGAGTCGCTGCGCATCACGCGGGCATGCTGCCGGCTTTCAAAGAAGTCGTCGAAGAGCTCTTTCAAAAAAAGCTGGTCAAAGCCGTATTCGCGACCGAGACTCTCGCCTTGGGCATCAATATGCCAGCGCGAACGGTGGTGCTCGAAAAGCTCGAGAAGTTCAACGGTGAGGCACGAGTTCCGATCACGCCCGGCGAATACACCCAACTCACCGGTCGGGCCGGGCGCCGCGGAATCGACACTCAGGGCCACTCGGTCATTCACTGGGCTGAAGGACTCGACCCGCTCGCTGTCGCGTCTCTGGCCTCGCGACGCACGTATCCGCTCAACTCGAGCTTCAGGCCAACGTACAACATGGCGGTGAATCTCATCGACCAGTTCGGGCGCGAGAAAACCCGCGAGATTCTCGAGTCAAGTTTCGCCCAGTTCCAAGCCGATCGAGCTGTCGTCGACCTCGCGCTCACCGTGCGCCAGTACCAGCAGAGTCTCGACGGCTACGGCACCTCTATGACCTGCCACTTGGGTGATTTCCGAGAGTATTCGTCGATGCGGCGAGAACTCAGTGATCTCGAGCGCAAAGGCGCAGGGCGAGCGGATGTCGAGAGCCGCGGCCAGCGCGAGCGTCGCCAACACCAGCTCACCTCGCTTCGACGACGGCTCAAGCAGCACCCCTGCCACGACTGCCACGACCGCGAACAGCACGCTCGCTGGGCGGAGCGCTGGTGGAAACTCACCAGGCAGGTCGACCAGCTCACGGCCGACATCCGTAGTCGCACCGGCGCCGTGGCCAAGGTGTTCGACCGTGTCACCGAGGTGCTCATGCAGCTGAAGTACATTGTGCAGGTTAACGGGGTGGTGACACTTGCGGCTCCTGGCCGCATGCTACGACGCATCTATGGCGAGCGAGACCTGCTCGTCGCTGAGTCGCTTCGGCTCAAACTCTGGGACGATTTGGACGCCCCGGCGCTGGCAGCAATGGCGGCGGCCCTCGTGTACGAACCGCGACGCGATGAGGGGCAGCTCAATGAACGCACCCTCCCGCATGGATCGTTTCGTGAGGCGTTTGACACCACCGGTGATCTGTGGTCTCGACTCGATGACCTTGAGAGAGACAACCGACTTCCGGGCACGCAGCCGCTGGCAACCGGCCTGTGCCTCGCGATGCACCAGTGGGCGCGTGGCGGCAGGCTCGATCGCGTGCTCAGTGAAGCCGACCTTGCTGCTGGCGACTTCGTGCGCTGGACCAAGCAGACCATCGACTTGCTCGACCAGCTATCCGTGGTTGCTGACGCTCCGGTTGGCGTGACCGCCCGAAAGGCGCTCGACGCCATACGCCGCGGAATCGTCGCCTACAGCTCGGTCGCCTAGGCTGCTGAGGTGACCCGACACGTGCTGCCATTGTGGGCCGCCCTTCTCGCCGCGGTGCTTGCTGGACCTGTGCTTGACGCCGGATTTCCCGACCGAGACATCTGGCCGCTGACCTTCGTCGGTATCGCCCTCGTGCTCATCGGCCTTATCGGTCGTCGCTGGTCAAGCGCGCTGCTCGTCGGATTCGTCGCGGGAGTGTCGTTCTATCTCGTGCACATCGGGTGGGCGACCGAGTTTCTCGGCGAAGTTCTGCCCATGCTCGCCCTCGTCTTTCTCGAATCACTGTTCTTCGCTGCTGGGTCCGTAGCGATCTCACTTGCGTATCGCTGGCTTCCGCGGGTGTGGCCGAGTATTGGCGCCCGCCTCGCGCTGCTTCCTATCGTTGTCGGCGGCCTCTGGATGGGCCGTGAGGCGATCGCGAGCGTCTGGCCCTACGGCGGCTTCGCCTGGGGTCGGGTGGCCCTCTCGCAGTCGATGAGCCCGTTCGCCGACCTGCTCGCCTGGATCGGGGTGAGCGGGCTCAGTTTCGTCATGGTCACACTCGTGGCGGTGTCACTCGAAGCCGCTCGGTACACCGGTGCGCGGCGACTCGTTCGCGCGGCGGTGGCGGTCGGCAGTGCGGCGCTAGTGTTTTTGGTGCCGGCGTTTCCTACCGTGATCGATGGCCACATCCGGGTGCTTGCCGTCCAGGGAAACGGCAAGGCGGCGTACACCGACGAGCGTGAGTACGGCGACCTACTGCGTGCACAGTACGAGGCAACGCAAGCCGTCAAAGACGAGGCGCTCAAGAACGGCGGCGTTGACGTCGTGCTCTGGCCAGAGAGTGGCACCGACATCAACCCGATCGTCAACGCGGGTGCCGCCGCGTACTTCGATCGCATCAGTGAAGAGTTCGAGGCGCCACTTGTCTCTGGTGCGATCACCGAAGACGGCACAAAAATCTACAATTCTTCGCTGCTCTGGGTCGCCGGCGAGGGCGCCATCGACGTGTACAACAAGCGCCATCCTGTGCCGTTCGGCGAGTACATCCCCGACCGACAGTTCTGGCGTCCGTTTGCACCAGAGCTCATCGACCTGGTCGTGCGCGAATACTCCATCGGTACGACGGATCCCATCTTCGACCTCGGCGATGTCACCGCGAGCGTCAACATCTGCTTCGACATCGTCGACGACCAGTTGATGACCGAGAGCATACTGGGCGGAGCTGAGGTTATCTTCGCTCAATCGAACAACGCTGACTTTGGTCGCACCGATGAGAGTCTTCAGCAGTTGGCGATCGCGCGAGTTCGAGCGATCGAACTCGGCAGAAGCGTCGTCAACATCTCTACCGTTGGAACGAGCGCGATCATCCTGCCCGACGGCCGCACACTCGATCAGTTGGCGACCTTCACGTCTGGCGCGATGATTGCCGATGTGCCGACAAGTTCGGTTATCACACCCGCAGTGGTTATCGGGCGTCCGCTCGAGTGGTTCTTCAGCTTCTCTGGGCTTGCCGTTCTGATTTTCGGCGGGCTGCTATCGAGGAGGCGGCGTGGTTGAGTTGCTCATCGTCGTGCCGACCTACAACGAACGAGAGACCCTCACTGGGGTGATTGATCGCATCTCGGCCGCTATGCCAAACGCCGACATTCTGGTCGTCGATGACTCGAGCCCAGATGGCACCGGTAACATCGCCGACGAGTTGGCCGCGAAGAACCCCGCGCTCACTGTCCTTCATCGCGCAGCCAAAGATGGGCTAGGCCGGGCGTATCTCGCTGGCTTCGACCTCGCTATCAAGCGCGACTACACATTTGTTGCAGAGCTCGACGCAGACGGATCGCATGACCCGGCAGAGCTGCCCGCCATGCTTGCGCTTGCGCGGGAGGGCGCGGATCTCGTGATCGGGTCACGCTGGGTTCCCGGCGGGTCAGTTCTCAACTGGCCGCGCCTGCGGCAGGCAATATCGCGTCTCGGAAACTGGTACGCGCGAGTGATGCTTCGGTCGGGCATCCGCGACATCACGGCGGGCTACCGAATATTCCGCACGTCGACCCTTCGCTCGCTGGATCTCGACAGCGTCGCATCACAGGGCTACTGCTTTCAGGTCGAAATGGCATGGCGAGTCGAGCGGTCAGGCGGCCGAGTCATCGAACACCCGATCACTTTCGTCGAGAGGCAGTTCGGCCGGTCAAAAATGCATCTTGGCATCGTGACAGAAGCCCTGATGCGGGTCACCAAATGGGGACTCACAGCAGGGCTTCGTAGGGACCGCTAAGCGGAAATCCTCACGCGCCGATCTTTTGCTGGCCGCGGCGCGCGCGAAGGAACTCGAGGCGCTCCTCCAGCAGTTCTTCCAACTC
This sequence comes from Actinomycetes bacterium, assembly GCA_031421055.1. Taxonomy (GTDB): domain Bacteria; phylum Actinomycetota; class Actinomycetes; order Actinomycetales; family Microbacteriaceae; genus Conyzicola. The sequence continues at coordinate 9,021 of JANONY010000282.1, forward strand.
GGCTCGTGTGCGTCGCTCGAGCAGCATGTCCCAATGACTACGCGGCACTTTTGTCTCGACTACGTCCTGAACGACCGGCTCGCCAGAAACGTCAAGCAAGACACCCTCTTGGCCGCTCTTTGGCGACTCCCACGTGCCAGGCACCTCGGCATCGGCGGCGAACACGACCTCGAAGGTCGTTCCAGTTGCCGTGCGGTAAACACTCTTCTTTCGCGGCGAGAATTCGACGCCCACTTCGCTCTGTAAGCTCTGGGTGCCCAATCTCATGCCGCGCAAACTCCGGTCCGCCATCGTGTGGCCTCCTCTTAGGTCGCGATCTATTCAAAGTTATAAACCCACAAGCTGGGCGAAACCTTTCATTGCGGGCGCCGAGAAGGGGCATTCACAGCAAATGGTCAGCAATATCTTCCTCGCTTAGGCTCGAAAATGGTTCCTGCGGCGCTCGGCAAGTACTGCGATAGCGATGTCTGCGCGGTCGGTCACGAGTCCATCTATCCCGAGATCTAGCAGGCGATGCATGGTCACGGCGTCATTAATCGTCCAGACGTGAATCTCGACGCCTGCGAGGTGGAGTCGGCGAATGATGCGAGGAGTGGTGATTCTCAGCGGTCCGTAGTGCGTCGGCACCTGCACGCAGTCAATCTCGCGCAGTGTGCTGGCGAGGGCGGCGCTTCGTGCGAAAGTCGCTGACGCTAGCGCCGAAGCGAATCGTCGAGCGCTGGTCGAGGTGGCGACTCCTGGCAACTCGCGCACGGCAGCGAGACGGCGTGCTTCGCTGAACGAGGTAACGAGAACGCGACCGACGGCCTTTGCCGCCATGATCGCGGCAATGGTTGGTGCGATCGCATCCGCCGATTTGATGTCGATGTTGAACCGCGTGTCAGGAAACGCGTCGAGCGCCTGCGCAAGCGAGCTGAAGTTCTGCCCGCCGCCCAAGTCAATCGCCCCAAGCTCTGACATGCGGTAGTCGCTTACAGCACTCGCGTTGCCAGCCAACCGTGTGAGATCTGGGTCGTGGCTGATCACCGCGAAACCATCCTTGCTGCCGTGAACGTCGGTCTCGATGTAGTGAACGCCGAGATCAACCGCTGCGCGAAATGCCGCGAGCGTGTTTTCCGGGGCGCTCGTCGCGAGCCCCCGGTGCGCAAACACGCGCGGCAGCTCCGAGTCGAAGTACGGTTTGGTCAAGCGAACGACCCGCTACTTCGCTGGGGGAGTGGCCTTGCCGCGCTGCGCCACCTCGGCGATCGTGCCGGCAAACCCGGAGGTGATGCCCTTGAGCGCCTCGGTGAGCTCGGTCGGGATGATCCACAACTTGCTCGACTCGCTGTCGGCGATCTTAGGAAGCATCTGAAGGTATTGGTACGCGAGCAGCTTTGGGTCAGGATCGCCAGCGTGAATCGCGCGGAACACCGTCTCAATAGCCTTGGCTTCACCCTCGGCGCGCAGAACCTGCGCGCGTGCGTCGCCCTCTGCGTTGAGGATCGACGCCTGCCGTGCCCCCTCGGCCTCCAGAATGGCCGCCTGTTTGGTGCCCTCAGCGGTAAGAATCTGCGCGCGCTTGTCGCGCTCGGCGCGCATCTGCTTCTCCATCGAGTCCTGGATGGAGAGCGGCGGCTCGATCGCCTTGAGCTCGACGCGGCCAACTCGAATACCCCACTTGCCTGTCGCCTCATCGAGCACGACTCGCAGCTGGGTGTTGATGTTGTCGCGGCTCGTCAACGCCTCTTCGAGGTTGAGGCCACCAACGACGTTGCGGAGCGTTGTCGTCGTCAACTGCTCGACCGCTCCGAGGTAGCTGCCGATCTCGTAGGTCGCGGCTCGCGCGTCTGTCACCTGGAAAAACACCACGGTATCGATCGACACGACCAGGTTGTCCTCGGTGATTACCGGCTGCGGCGGGAACGACACGACTTGCTCGCGCATGTCGAGCAGCGGCCGTACCCGGTCGATGAACGGCACCAAAATGTTGAGCCCAGGCATGAGGGTCTTGTGGTACTTGCCAAGACGCTCGACCACGCCCGCGGTCGCTTGCGGAATGATGCGAATCGACTTGAACAGGGTGGAGAGCACGAAGATGCCAACCACAATCGCCAAACCAATCAGCACGATGGTGCCTAAGCCAAAGTCATTCACTTGGAGTTCCTTTCGGGAAGGGCAACCACTGCGGTGGCCCCATGGATTGCGACAACCACGACGGCGGAGCCGGTGGCAAGCTTCTTTGGCCCGTCATCGAGACGCGCAGTCCACACTTCGCCGTTGGCGAGTTTCACCTGGCCGCTTCCGTCGATGAATGCGGTGGATACGGCGCCGCTCAGTCCGATCAGAGCGTCGATATTGCTCGGTGTCTTGTCTGCTCCACGGCCGAGCGCACGCAACAGCGGCGGTCGCACCGCGAAGAGCAACACGATCGAAAGAATTGCGACGATCAGGACTTGAAAGAACCACGGAACGCCAAGCAGCGCCGAAATTACGCCCCCGACGCTCGCGACCGCGACCATGAGGAAGCTGAAGTCGAGAGTAAGAATTTCTACCACAAGAAAAATCAGAATGAGGGCCAGCCAGACCACCCATGCGATGGAGCTGATCTCTTCGAGGCTCACGGGCCACCCTTCGTCGTTAGTTGACGATTCGAAACTATCAGCATGAGCGCGCTTGACGTGGGGCGAGTTGGTAGGGTCGTGTGCTGTGAACAACCCTCTGAAGCCCGGCCAGTTGGCCGGCAAGCGCGTACTCGTTACTGGCTCCTCCCGCGGCATCGGTGCCGACACTGTCGCCTACTTCGCCGAGGCAGGCGCCCAGGTCGTGGTGAACTTCAGAAATAAAGAAGCTCGCGCGCTCAAACTCGTTGCAGCCATCGAAGAAAAGGGCGGAACTGCAATCGCCATTGGAGCCGATCTCACCGTTGCCAATGAAGTCAACGCCCTATTCGACGAGATTCAGCGCCACTACGGCGGCCTTGATGTATTGGTCATGAACGCCTCTGGCGGCATGGAGAGTGGCATGGCCGAGGACTACGCTATGCAGCTCAACCGCGACGCTCAAACTAACCTACTCAGCGCCGCCAAGAAGGTGCTTGACCCGGGCGCGCGCGTCGTCTTCGTCACCAGCCACCAAGCCCACTTCATCAAGACCGTCGAGACCATGCCCGAATATCTGCCCGTCGCACTGAGCAAGCGGGCCGGCGAGGACGCCTTGCGCGACCGCATCCCAGAACTCGCCGCAGAGGGCATCGACTTCGTCGTGGTCTCTGGCGACATGATCGAGGGAACGATCACGGCGACGCTGCTCGAACGCGCCAACCCCGGTGCCATCTCGTCGCGCAAAGAGGCGGCTGGGCGGTTGTACAACGTGGGGGAGTTCGCCGCCGAAGTGGCGCTCGCAGCTGTCGAGCCGATCCCGGAGAACAACACCCGGTACGTCGGAGACGTTAGTGACTTCGTTGACAAATAGGGACTTCGTTGGCAAATAGGCACGCACACCGGCTGACCTCTCGCGTTCTGCTTTTCGACCGCGAAGACAGGGTGCTGCTGTTTCTCACGACAGCACCAGACAGCAGCGGGGTCGCGCGCTGGATCACACCAGGCGGGGGAGTGGATGACGGCGAAAGTCACACGGAGGCGGCCGCGCGCGAGTTGTTCGAAGAAACCGGGCTCAGCGGCATCGTCCTTGGTGCTGCAGTCTGGAGCCACGACTTCGCCGTCGAGTGGGACAGCGCGGATCACGACACGGGCCACGCGGTTTACTACACCGCCGTAGTCGACCGCTTCGATCCCACCGACGCGGGCTGGACCGACGACGAGCGCGTTGACGTGCTCGAGCACCGTTGGTGGAGCCTGAGCGAGCTGCTCTCAACCGCAGACCGATACGAACCAGAGCAACTCATCAACCTCATTCGGCGGCTACTACCGTCGTGTTCTGCCTAAAGGAGCCCACTGTGACCGATCAAATTTCAGATCTTGAGGCGCTGGAGAAGACCCTCGAGTTCGCTAGCTTCGACCAGAATGCTGCCTGGCGACTCGGCAGTGCAGCGGTAGATATCATCGTCGAGCGCCAGCTCGTGCTCGCCGTGCAGATCGTGCTCGGATCGCACGTGGTGTTCAAAGCCGCACTCAACGGCGTTGACTCTGAAACCGACGACTGGCTTAACGGCAAGGCCGCGGCAGCGCTGCACTTTCAGTCGAGTACCCTGCGCGTTCGGCTGCGCAACGACGCAGACCCAGCGACAACCGCCGGCATCGACACCGATAAAATTCGCCCCCACGGCGGCTCGGTGCCGATCTGGGTCCCTGGTCGAGGCATCGTCGGCACGATCACCGTCTCTGGGGAGCCGGACACGGTAGACCACGAGGTTGCTGTTGCCGCCATCCAGCGGGCCATTGCCTCATAATCGCCGGTAAATCCGGCCGATGTGTGGTCACAACGACTAGGGTTTTCGACGTGAGGCATATTAGAAGAACCGTCGCCGCGGCGGCACTAGCGAGCGGACTTGTGCTGAGCCAGGTCGCGGCGGGGTCGGCTTCTGCTGCCGACATCCCAGCGCCCATCGAATTCACTGCCCCGGCCACGGTCAGCACGGAGTACGGCGAGTACTGGAGCTTCGCCGTCACACCGAGTGGCGACTTTCTGAACGAGATCTACAACAACGGCGGAAGCGCGGTCACCAACACCGGGGCACCGGCCGGCTACACGCCTGACCTTTCGCTCTACAGCCCCTCAGCCGGCACGTACGCGGGAAACCTCAGTGCCACCTATGTTTCCCCGCCGCTCGGCGTC
>JANONY010000283.1:0-2431 GCA_031421055.1 Actinomycetes bacterium
CGATAGCGCACTGCGCGAGGAGGAGCGCGCGACGACCAGCGGCGGCGTGCACAGGCGGGGCCTCCCCCGCTCTCAGTGCGGCGAGCACAGCATCAACTTGTCGGTCGAAGGTGCCGTGAAAGCTACGAGCCTCATCGTTGAAGTAGCCGGCCTTCCAGACCGACGCGGTCTCGTCTCCCGCGAGCTGGATGCTCAGCTCGCGCACGGTGTCGTTTATCACTATGCGGCCGAGCGTGCCGTTGATTTCGATCAGCTGAGAGTCAGGGTAGGCATACGAGGAGTCGTAACTTCCGAGCATCGTTCCGACTGCTCGGTTCTCGAACTGCAGCGCGAGGGCGACGGTGCTCCAGTCGCCGTAGGTTGCATCCGTCATCTGAGCCGACACCGAGGCGATCGGGCCGACGAGATGCTCGAGCAGGTCAAAGCCGTGGCACTGCGTCTCGATCAGGTTCGCATGACGGGATGTGCCGTGATTGGCTTCGCCGCCAAACCGCCAGGTCGCAAAAACCGGGGTTCCAATCACGCCCGACTCGATTGCGGCCCGCGCCCGCAGCACCGGCTCGGCGTACCGATGGTTGAAGTTGATCGCGAAGAACAACTCCCGCTCTGCCGCCTCGGCCAACAGGGTGTCGGCTTCACCAAGGTCAAACACCAGCGGCTTCTCGACGAGCAGCGGCACCCCGGCGCGCACGAGCGCGAGTGTCGTAGCGAAGTGCTGCTCGTTCGGGAGGCAGACGGTAACCAGGTCTGGCGCGGCGTCGGCCAGCATCGACTCGAGATCGGTGAACGGCGTCGTGTCGAACGCGGCGGCCCGCGCGGCAGTGCGCTGCGGGTCGCGCCCCACGACGGCGACGAGCTCGGTGTCTGGGCGACGCGAGAAGATGCGGGCGTGCTGTTCGCCCCATCCGCCGGTTCCGACTACCGCTACCCGCATGCGATCGGTCATCGCGAGCGCCTCCTTTCGCGCGCCGTCGAGTACTAGGTCGTGAGCGCGTTGCCTCCCATAATGCCTGAATTTCGGGCGCGCGGAGGTCTTCGGTGCTGCGACGATTTCTCGAAGTGGAGCGCGCGCTTCATGCGCGGCAGGCTCGAGCGGATTGGTCGCACAACCCAGCCGCATGCCGGTGCACTTCTACTAGCCTGAGTCGCTTGTCACGACGAGGTGCAGGGAGTTCGTGCCAACGGTTGCGCCATCGGCGACCGGCACGGGATGTGTGAATCATCAGACCGCCTCCTGTGACGGCGGAATCGACCCGAGTGTGGGCACACATCAACCGCGAGAATGCAGAGACGGTGGTCTTGCGGCGCGTCGGCCAAGCCGCCGCGACACGCGCTTCTTGAAGCGGCTTTCGAGCATCTGTGGCAGCGAGAACAGTCAGAGCGTTGGCCACACATAGCCCCGGAAACAAGAAAACCGCCCTGTGGGCGGTTTCTCTTGTCTCGCGCGGAGACGGAGGGATTTGAACCCTCGGTGGGATTACTCCCACTCCACCTTAGCAGGGTGGTGCACTAGGCCGAACTATGCGACGTCTCCAGTACACAGGCAAGCATAGCTAATGGCGGCGGGTGGCCAGAATCGACGGCCGCGACCCCGAAACGGGGGCGGGTGTCGGGCTTGCCCCCCAAACGCGGGAGGAATAGATTTCTATAGACGCCTCAGCACTCTTCACCCGAAGTTGCGTGCTCAAAGGACCCGACCGATGGCGTCAAGAAGGCTAGTCCCCCGCATGCCCACCATTCAGCGTTCAGCACAAGGCAATCACAGCCAGCTGCGCGGTAGTGGCGCGCCCCCCGGCGCACGTGCGATCACACTAGGAGAACGCGGGCTCGGGCTCTGCCCCGTTTTCCTCGGGCTGACGCGACACACCCGAAGGTCGCTGACGCGTTAGCCGTTGCAAGAAGGCGGCCCCGACGAGAACGTCGGGGCCGCCTGTGCGTCTAGCGCATCCGGTTGCTATTGGTCGCGGAGCGGTCGACCGACCGAGCACGTCTGGTCGGCTGCAGTCTGACCGGTGAGTCCGGCGATGACCGGAAGCGCAGCCTCGGGCGGCGCGCTCGGGTCTACCGTCTCATTCGGATCCGGTGCCAGCGGCGTGGCATTAGGGTCGACGATCGACCCATCACCATCGCCCGCCTTTTCGAGCGCAAAAGGTTGGTCTGCCTTGATCTGCGCGAACAGCGCGGTGGCGACCGCCGTAACCGGCTTGACCTTTTTTTCGTAGATTCCGGTGCCCCCGGTCACGCCCGGGTACTGCACAAAGGTGACGCGATCGAGGTCGAGGGTTGCCAGCGCTCGTGCGACGGAAACAAGCACGTCGGGGTGCGCAAAGTTGCTCGTCAGCGACATGTTGCTGATCGCCGCATTCGCGAGGTTGTACACCTTTATCGGGTCGTTCAGTGTGTCTTCGCTCTTCAGGGTGCGCACGAGGGA
>JANONY010000284.1:0-8177 GCA_031421055.1 Actinomycetes bacterium
GGTGGACCACCGCGGGTACCTCGAGTTGGAGCGAGCCGCTCACGGTGTCGTACTTCGAGCTGACCGACACCGCATTGTTCTCGTCAGAGGCGAGCGAGGGCGGGTACTCTGGCCTGCAGCGCGTCGATCCGACGACAGGCAAAGCGGTGTGGAAAAAGCCGTTCGCCGACACCTTCGACTCCGTGCTCGGCGTTCAGGGTGAGAGTGTTCTGCTGCAGCGCGGCGACACCGTCATCGTGCTCGACCGCGGTACCGGTGACGAGAAGTTTCGCGAAACCCCTGGACAATTCACCATTGGCTACGAGGGTGCGACTCTCTACTACGTGCCGGTCGCCGGAGCGCTCAACGCCTACAAGTACAGCGGGCCAGGCGAAGTGTGGAGCCTCAGCCTCACTGATGCGCAGAGCGTCACGGTAGCCGGCGGACGGCTCGCCATCGTCGATTTTGAAGCGGGCACGCTCAGCGGTCTCGCCGGGTAGCACGCATGGCAAGCGTCGAGACCGAGGTGCACGGCTATCTTCGCCACCTCGCTATCGAGCGAGGTCGGTCGGCGAACACCGTCGTCGCCTATCGCCGCGACCTCGCGCGCTATGCAAGCTACCTCGACGGCACTGAGCTTGCCAGGGTCACCCGCGATCACGTCAGCGGCTTCCTTGCGAGCCTCCTTGAGGGTGAAGCACCGCTGACCAAGAGTTCGGCGGCCCGCATGCTGTCGAGTGTTCGCGGCTTCCACCGCTTTCTCGCAGACGAGGGCATTCTGCCGGTGGATGTCGCGGCCGAGGTCAAACCCCCCAAATTGGCCATGAACCTGCCCAAGGCCATCTCGATCGCCCAGATGGAGCAGGTGCTCGCGGCAACCGACGGCGACGATCTGCAGCGGTTGCGCGATAAAGCGCTACTCGAACTGCTGTACGCGACCGGCGCGCGAATCTCTGAGGTCGTCGCCCTCAACGTCGACGACATGCTCGAGGGCGACGCCGTGCGGCTGTTCGGCAAGGGCGCGAAGCAGCGACTCGTGCCGGTCGGCAGTTACGCGCGCGCCGCGATCAACGCCTACCTCGTGCGAGTGCGGCCCGTGTTTTCTGCCCGCGGGTTTGCCACCCCTGCGCTGTTCCTCGGCGTTCGAGGGCAGCGGATGTCGCGACAGAATGCCTGGCTCATCATCCGAGCCGCTGCAGAGCGCGCCAATCTCGGGGTGCAGCTCTCGCCGCATACGTTTCGGCACTCCTTCGCGACTCACCTGCTGCAGGGAGGAGCCGACGTGCGCGTGGTGCAGGAGTTGCTCGGCCACTCCTCTGTCGCGACGACGCAGATCTACACCCTCGTCACCGCCGACAGTCTGCGCGACATGTACACGACCGCGCACCCGCGCGCGCGCTGACGCGCCCCGCGCACCCTGCACGCCCCGCGCGGCTCGCGAGCCGCACAAACGCTCGACGCTACAATTGGCAAATGACCGCGATCGGAGACCAGCAGTTGCCGGGCTTCGATGATGCTTCGATGGGGCCGACCGGTCGTCCACAGTCGGTGTTCGCCACGCCGAAGCCGTTGACCAGCCACGGCCCCGCGCGCATCATCTCGCTCTCGAACCAAAAGGGCGGCGTCGGCAAGACGACAACGGCGATCAACCTTGCCGCAGCATTTGCCGAGTACGGCCGCAGAGTTCTGGCGGTCGACTTCGATCCGCAGGGCGCCCTCAGCGCCGGACTCGGTGTGCGCACCCACGATGTGCCGACCATCTACGACCTCATGATGGGCACGATCAAGAACCCGCACGAGGTGATCGTGCAGACGCCGTTCGAGAATCTGCACGTGATCCCAGCCAATATTGATCTGTCAGCGGCCGAGGTGCACCTCATCAATGAGGTCGCGCGTGAAACGATTCTTGCCCGCATTCTTGCCAGAGTGGCCGACGAGTACGACGTGATCCTCATCGACTGCCAGCCCTCGCTCGGTCTGCTCACGGTCAATGCGCTGACGGCCGCGCACGGTGTGCTGATTCCACTCGAGTGCGAGTTCTTCGCTCTGCGCGGTGTCGCGCTGCTGGTGGAGACCATCGATAAGGTGAAAGACCGGCTCAACCCCGCGATCGAGCTCGACGGTATTCTTGCCACAATGTATGACCCGCGCACTCTGCACTCGCGCGAGGTGCTCGAGCGCGTCGTTGAGACGTTCGGGCCGAAAGTGCTCGAAACGGTGATTGGCCGAACAGTGAAGTTTCCGGACGCAAACGTCGCCGGTGCACCGATCACCACATTTGCCCCAGAGCACTCGGCGGCCGAGGCCTATCGACAGTTGGCCAGAGAGTTGATCTCCCGTGGCGCTGCAGCCTGAGGCTGAGGCCGTCGAAGAGCCTGTTTCCGTCGAAGAAGTCGGGGGTTTTCATGTCAGCCTGAGCAACTTCGATGGGCCCTTTGACCTTCTGCTCTCGCTCATCGCCAAACACGACCTCGACATCACCGAGGTCGCGCTCTCGATCATCACCACCGAGTTCATCGCCTACCTGCAGACCTTGGACTCCGTCGAAGAACTCGACCAGGCGACCGAGTTCCTCGTCGTCGCAGCGACCCTTCTTGACCTCAAGGTCGCCGGGCTGCTGCCACAAGGCGAACTAGTGGATGCTGAAGACGTCGCCCTTCTCCACGCGCGCGACCTGCTCTTTGCCCGGCTGCTGCAGTACCGAGCGTTCAAAGAGGCAGCACAGTGGTTTTCTGCCACAGTGGAGATTGAATCCACCAGACATTTTCGTTCGGTGCGCCTCGAAGAGAAGTACCGAAAGCAGACGCCAGAGCTCGTCTGGACACTCAGCGCGGAGGACTTCGCCGCGCTGGCCTTGCTCTCGCTCACGCCGCGCGAGATTCCCGTGCTCGGTCTCGATCACCTGCATGCCCCGCTTATAAGCATCCGCGAGCAAGCCGCTTACGTCGTCGCACTCTTGCGCGACGGCAAAACTATGTCGTTCCGGCAACTCATCGCCGGCGCTGCCATCAAGGGAGTAATCATTGCGCGCTTTTTGGCGATTCTTGAGCTCTATCGTCATGCGGCGGTGGAATTCGAGCAGATCGAGCCCCTCGGCGAGCTCAGCATCAGATGGACGGCAGAGCACTGGACCGAAGACAGCCTCGCGCACCTCGGAGCCGATTATGGATAGCGCGGAGGTGCTTGTCGACGAAGTAGCGCAGCCGGCTACTCAACCCGATCAAGAGCCGGCAACTCAACCCGATCAACAGCCGGCTGCTCAACCAGCTCAGTCAAGCGACCTCGAGCGCACCCTCGAAGCGATCTTCATGATCGCCGACGAGCCGCAGTCGCTCGTGTCGCTCGCTTCGAGCCTCGGTTCGCCGATCCCCGCGGTTCGGCAGTCGATCGAGCGCCTCGTGGCCGACTACGACGGGCTCGATGGGGGAGTGCGCCGCGGCTTCGAGCTGCGTGAAGTCGCGGGCGGTTGGCGCATCTACGTGCGCGAAGAGCACGACGATGCAGTTCGCGACTTCGTGTTGACCCAGAACCCCTCGAAACTGAGCCAAGCGGCACTCGAGACGCTCGCGGTCATCGCCTACCGCCAGCCAATTAGTCGCGGCGCTATCGCATCCATTCGCGCGGTCAACGTCGACTCTGTCGTGCGTACGCTGCTTGGACGCGGCCTGATCACCGAAGCGTTCACCGACAGCGAGACCGGCGCGATTCACTACGCGACGACCGATTTGCTGATGGTGCAGCTCGGTATCAATTCGATTGAGGAGCTACCGCTCATTTCGCCGCTGCTCGATGACGGGGTGAACGGTTTTGATGATTGACGTGACCATGTCCTCACCCAGCGCCGAGGGCGAGCGCCTGCAGAAGGTCATGGCCGCCGCGGGCGTCGCGAGTCGGCGTGTGTGTGAAGACCTCATCGCCGCGGGCAGGGTCGCCGTCAACGGCGTGCGGGTCGACGAGGCCGGCCGCCGCGTGCTGCCAACTGATCGCATCACGATCGATGGCACCGCGATCCAGACCGACACCAGCAAGCGCTACCTCATGCTGAACAAGCCGGTCGGCATCTACTCTTCCCTGCGCGACGAGCGGGGCCGTCCCGATCTGCGCGAGTTCACCGACCACTACGAGGAGCGCCTGTTCAACGTCGGTCGACTCGACGCTGAGACCTCTGGCTTGCTCATTCTCACTAACGACGGCGAGCTCGCGCACGTGCTCGCGCATCCCTCGTTCGGCGTGAGCAAGACCTACATCGCCAAGGTGCGTGGGGCGGTCACTCCGCAGGCAATCGCGAAGCTGACCAAGGGCGTCGAGCTCGACGACGGCTTCATCGCGGCCGATAAGGCGCGATTGCTCGGTGCTCCTCAGGGCGGGGAGAGCATGGTTGAGGTGACGCTGCACTCTGGCCGCAACCGCATCGTTCGGCGCATGCTCGACGAGGTGGGGCATCCGGTGATCGAGCTTGTGCGCCGGCAATTCGGCCCGCTGCACCTTGGTTCGCTCGCGGCCGGGGCGATTCGTGATCTCACTAAGGTCGAACTCGGCGAGGTGCTCACGATCGCGCGCGCGGCCGGCGTGACCGACGACGCGGCGCAACCTGAAGCAGAGGACAACGAGTGAAGCGAGTGACTGGGCAGGTGCGCGTCGTCGGCGCAGGGTTGCTCGGCTCCAGCATCGGCCTCGCGCTTCGGGCACTCGACGTCGACGTGATTCTGCACGACTCGTCGAAAGCGACGCTCACCCTCGCGATCGACTACGGCGCGGGGCGCAGATCGCACCAGAGTGATGAGCCACTGCTGATTGTCGTCGCGGTTCCACCCGATGAGACGGCGGATGTCGTGGCGGCAGAACTCGCGGCCTTCCCCACCGCACTCGTGACGGATGTCGCGAGCGTTAAGGCCGCGATTCTGACAGAACTGCAATCCACCGGCGCCGATATCGCACGGTACCTCGGCTCGCATCCGATGGCCGGACGCGAGCGCGGCGGCCCCATCTCGGCCCGCGCCGATTTGTTTCTCGGTCGGCCGTGGGTGCTCTGCCCGCACGAGGGCACGACGCCGCAGCAACTGCGAGCCGTGGAGGACCTCGCGCTCGACCTCGGCGCCGTGATCGTCGAGATGACGCCCATCGAGCACGACCGTGGTGTCGCCGTTGTCTCTCACGTTCCTCAACTTGTGTCGTCGTTGTTGGCCGCGCGACTGAGTGCCGCGAGTGACACGGCCGTTGGGCTCGCCGGCCAAGGCCTGCGTGACACGACGCGCATCGCATCGAGCAACCCCGACCTCTGGGTACAAATTCTCGCGGCCAATGCCGCAGCAACCGGCGAGGTGCTGCGCGCCTACCGCGACGATCTCGATGCGCTCATCGCTGCACTCGACGAGCCGACTGCGCCGGGTGCGAGGCGCGCCATCGCCGAGGCTCTCACCAAGGGCAACACCGGTGTCGCCCGCATTCCTGGCAAACACGGGCAGGCCAAGCACTTCAGTGCCCTCGTCGTCATGGTCGTCGATAAGCCAGGCGAGCTCGCGCGGCTACTGACCGAAATCGGCGAACTTGGCGTCAACATGGAAGACTTGCGCCTCGAACACTCGCCTGGTGCCCAGTTCGGGTTGGCAGAGATCGCCGTGCTGCCAGAGGTGGAGAAGAAACTGATCGCCGAGCTTGAAGCGCGCGGCTGGAAAATTGCGGGGGAACAAGCGTGATCGTCGTAGCCATTGACGGCCCGGCCGGCTCAGGCAAGTCGAGCGTGAGCAAGGCGGCTGCCGCGGCACTCGGCTTCGACTACCAAGACACCGGTGCCGCATACCGCGCCCTCGCGTGGAGTTGCCTCGACCGCGGCATCGACACGAGCGACGGCGCGAACGTCATCGCCGCGGTCGACGATTTCGACTATGAGATCGGCGTCGACCCCGAGCGATACTTCGTGCGGGTGGGCCGCACAGATGTCACGGCGGCGATTCGCGAGCCGCGCGTGACCGCCATCGTGAGCGCGGTCGCGCGAGTGCCGGAGGTTCGCACCTACATGGTCGGGTTGTTCCGCACCGTGATTGCGGCATCCGATCGCGCCGGAATTGTGGTCGAAGGTCGTGACATCACGACGGTCGTTGCGCCGGACGCCGCGGTGCGGATTCTGCTCACCGCTACCGAAGAAGCTAGAATGGCGAGGCGTTCTGCCGAACTCAGCACTGAGTCGGCCGCGAAGACCGCGCAGCAGCTCAGCTCGCGCGATGCCCAAGATTTACAGGTCGTCGACTTCATGAATGCCGCCGATGGTGTTGTCACCATCGACTCGACCCATCTCGACTTCGAGCAGACCGTGCAAGCGGTCGTAGAACTTGTGCAGGCGCACACAAAGGACTGACCATGGCTGACGCCGACGACGACTTTCCCGAGATCGACAGCGGGCTGGTCGAACGCATCACCTCGCTCGACGACGACCTCGCCGCCCAGCGGGCGGCCTCGCTGCGCGCCGGCCTGGCCGACTATGACCTCGACGAAGACGACCTGGGGATTCTCGAGACTGTCACCGAGGATCCAGACCAGATCACCTACCTTCCGGCGCTGCCCGTGCTCGCCATCGTCGGACGCCCGAACGTCGGCAAGTCGGCGCTGGTCAACCGCATCATCGGACGCCGTGAGGCAGTGGTCGAAGACACCCCGGGTGTGACCCGCGACCGCGTCAACTACAAGGCCGAGTGGAACAACCGCAAGTTCACCATCGTCGATACCGGTGGATGGGAACCAGACGCCAAGGGCATCAACGCCTCGGTCGCAGCCCAGGCCGAGATCGCGATCGACCTCGCCGACGCAGTGCTCTTTGTTGTTGACGCCACCGTCGGCGCCACGTCGACCGACGAGCATGTGGTGCGAATGCTGCGCTCGACCAAGAAGCCCGTCATGCTGGTCGGCAACAAGGTCGACGACGTGCGCCAGGAAGCGGACGCCGCCTCGCTCTGGTCACTCGGCCTCGGCAATCCGTGGCCGGTCTCCGCTCTGCACGGCAGGGGAGTCGCCGACCTGCTCGACCACATCCTCACCGTGCTGCCAGAGATTTCTGCCGTCGCCAAAGAGGAGGTCGGTGGCCCGCGTCGCGTTGCTATTCTCGGTCGCCCCAACGTTGGCAAGTCTTCGCTGCTCAACAAGACCGCCGGTGAGGAGCGCGTCGTCGTCAACGAGCTCGCGGGTACCACTCGTGATCCGGTCGACGAGCAGATCGAACTCGGCGGCAAGTTCTGGCGCTTCGTTGATACAGCAGGCATCCGCCGCCGCGTGCACCTCGCGCAAGGCGCGGACTTCTACGCGACACTGCGCACGACCGCCGCGCTCGAAAAGGCCGAGGTCGCCGTTGTCATCATTGACGTGACAGAACCAATCAGCGTGCAAGACCTCAAGATCGTTGACCTCGTGCTCGAATCGGGTCGTGCCCTCGTGATCGCGTACAACAAGTGGGACCTTCTCGACGACGAGCGCCGCAGCACGCTTGAGCGCGAGATCGAACAGGATCTCAGCCACGTCACCTGGGCGCCGCGCGTTAACATTTCGGCCAAGACCGGTCGCCACATGGAGAAGCTCGTGCCGGCACTCGAGACGGCACTCGCGTCGTGGGACACGCGCATTCCGACCGGAAAGTTCAACGCCCTGCTCGCCGAACTCGTGGCAGAGCACCCACACCCGTTGCGCGGCGGAAAGCAGCCGCGCATCCTTTTCGGGACCCAGGCCGCATCACGCCCTCCGACGTTCGTGCTGTTCACGACCGGTTTTCTCGACCCGCAGTACCGCCGCTTCATCCAGCGCCGGCTGCGCGAGATCTTCGGCTTCGAGGGCACCCCGATTAATGTCAACATGCGTGTCAGGGAAAAGAGACAACGGCGTACGTAGCCGTTGTCGGCGGAGGCCATTTCTGGCCTTCGCCCCTGACGCGCCGAGGCCGTCTCGGCCGAGGGCAGGGAAAAGAGACAACGGCGTACGTAGCCGTTGTCGGCGGGTTGCGTAGCCGGCCCCGCTGGCGTATCGAGACCGATGGCCTCTGCGAGAGTGGGTCCCCTCCAGAGCTGTGTGAGTTGCGGCTCACGTGACCCGCAACTCACCTAGCTCAAACGGGCACCGGCATAGACTCAACCCATGCCAACCCTTCTCGCGGCGTGCGTCGTGGCTGAGCTTCAACCTGATGCCGGATACTTCGGCGTGACCGCGATCGATAAGCG
>JANONY010000285.1:0-1752 GCA_031421055.1 Actinomycetes bacterium
CTGGTCATTCAGCGCATCGGTGAGCTGACTGGCCCCGAGGCCATTTATGCGGCTGGCGTCGGCCAGCATCAGATGTGGGCTGCGCAATTCATTAAGTACGAGCGCCCGAACTCGTGGCTCAACTCTGGCGGTGCCGGAACCATGGGCTACGCCGTGCCAGCGGCCATGGGCGCGAAGGTCGCTGAACCCGACCGTGTCGTGTGGGCGATTGACGGCGATGGATGCTTCCAGATGACCAACCAGGAGTTGGCCACCTGCACCATCAACGACATCCCGATCAAGGTCGCGATCATTAATAACTCCTCGCTCGGCATGGTTCGCCAATGGCAGACGCTCTTCTACGAGGGCCGACACTCGTTCACCGATCTCGACACGGGTCACGGCACGGCCATGATCCCCGACTTTGTGAAGTTGGCGGATGCCTACGGCTGCCTCGCAATTCGGGTCACCAAGGAAGAAGAAATCGACCCGGCCATCAGGCTCGCGCTCGAGACGAATGATCGCCCCGTGGTGATCGACTTCGTGGTCAGCCGCGACGCGATGGTCTGGCCAATGGTGCCGCAGGGTGTTGGCAACTCGAGCGTTCAGTACGCCAAAGATCACGCCCCAGAGTGGGAAGAGGAGTAGATCATGAGCCACGTACTTTCCCTTCTCGTCGAAGACCGTCCCGGTCTGCTCACCCGCGTCGCCGGCCTGTTCGCGCGCCGCGGCTTCAACATCGAGAGCCTCGCTGTCGGCAAGAGCGAGATCGAGGGGCTCAGCCGCATCACGGTGGTCGTCGACGTCGAGGAGCTTCCGCTCGAGCAAGTGACGAAGCAGCTCAATAAGCTCATCAACGTCATCAAGATCGTCGAGCTCGACGCCGCACAGGCGGTCACCCGCGAGCACATTCTGATCAAGGTGCGTGTCGACAACTCCACGCGCAGCCAAGTGCTTGAGGCGGCGACCCTGTTCAGGGCGCAGATCGTCGATGTGGCACCGGATGCGCTGGTGATCGAGGCGACAGGCAACACCGGCAAGATCCAGGCACTACTTCGCATGCTCGAGCCGTACGGCATCAAAGAGATTGCGCAGTCGGGATTGCTCGCCATTGGCCGCGGGTCGAAGAGCATCACCGAACGCGTTTACAAAAGTTAACTCGCCCTGCGAGCGACGAACAAACTAACCGTTTTCACCCCAACAAGGAAGTTAGAAATGACCGAACTCTTCTATGACAAAGACGCCGACCTCGCGCTGATCCAGGCCAAGAAGGTCGCCATTGTGGGCTACGGCTCGCAGGGTCACGCCCATGCGCAGAACCTGCGCGACTCGGGTGTCGAGGTTGTCATCGCGCTCAAGGACGGCTCAAAGTCGACCGCCAAGGCCACCGAGGACGGCTTCGAGGTCAAGTCGGTTGCCGACGCCGCCGAGTGGGCTGACTTGATCATGCTCCTTGCGCCAGACCAGCACCAGCGCGGCATCTTTGCCGACAGCATCAAAGACAAGCTGACGCCCGGCAAGACACTCGCCTTCGCGCATGGATTCAACATCCGCTTCGGCTACATCACGCCGCCGGAGGGCGTCGACATCATCCTGATCGCCCCGAAGGCTCCGGGCCACACGGTGCGCCGCGAGTTCGTGGCCGGCCGTGGAATCCCCGACATCATCGCGGTTGAGCAGGACGCATCCGGCCACGCGTGGGATGTCGCCCTCTCGTACGCGAAGGCCAGCGGCGGAACCCGCGCCGGCGTCATCAAGACCACCTTCACCGAA
>JANONY010000286.1:0-6335 GCA_031421055.1 Actinomycetes bacterium
CACGCAAGACGAGAACACCGAGCAGCACGGTCACGATCGGGTTGGTGAAATAGCCGAGCGCCGCCTCCACAACATGGCCGTTCAGCGCAGCGAAAACGTAGACGAGCCAGTTGACGAGAATGAGCGCGCCGGCGGCGCCCATGATGAGTATCGTGCGGCGGTCACGCGCGATGACGGCTAGCGCGTGCCAGCCGCGCGTGACGGTCAGCAGAATTGCGCAGAACACGAGCGAAAGCACGACTCGCCAGGCGACTATCTCGATCGGGCCAGCGGGCGCCAGGGTCGTGAAGTAGAGCGGAAGAAAGCCCCACAGACCGTAGGCGCCAATCGCGAACGCGAGGCCGACACCCGTTCGGTTGAATTGGGGCTCGTTTGCCATTGGCTCAGCCTAAGCGCGGCCGCAGACGCAGAAGAGCCCGGGTGGCGAGAACCGGGCTCTTCGGGCCGGTACGCGTCCAACGTTGTAACAAAGCCTGCGCGGTTGTGACTAGCGAACGACGACCGCGAGCACGTCGCGGGCCGAGAGCACGAGGTAGTCGACTCCGCCGTACTTGACCTCGGTGCCGCCGTACTTCGAGTAGATGACCTTGTCGCCAACGGCGATGTCGAGCGGCACGCGGTTGCCATTATCGTCAATGCGGCCGGGGCCGACGGCAACAACGTCGCCCTCCTGCGGCTTCTCTTTAGCCGTGTCAGGAATGACGAGGCCGGATGCGGTCGTCGTTTCTGCGTCGACCTGTTGGATGACAATGCGATCCTCGAGCGGCTTGATGGAGACCGACACGGTTGACCTCTTCTTTCTAGAGCTTTTGAAAACTATTGTTGGCACACTCCCCTTGAGAGTGCCAATGCAACTATAAGCCTTGGGTTGGCACTCAATCAACGCGAGTGCCAATTGCTACGGTTGTTGCATGGAGTCAACGGAACTGCGCGAGCTATTGACCCCCGATGGCCTCCGGCTGCTCAACTCGCTGCCTGCGTGGAATTCGGCAGACGATGTGGTGCGATCCGTCGCCGACCTGCGCAAGGCGGGACACTCCCCCGTGCTCGTTGCGGCCGTGCTGCACCAGTCGCGACTGCGCGCAAAGGCGGTCGCGAAGTTCGGGCCGTTCGCCGAGCGCATGCTCTTCACCAGCGCTGGGCTCGAGCAGGCGACCCGGCTTTCTGTCGCCGCGTTGCACGCTGGGCGCTTTCGTGACGCCGGTTTGACACGCGTCGCCGATCTCGGTAGCGGCATCGGCGCCGACGCGCTCGCTATGGCGGCGATCGACCTCGAGGTCACCGCGGTTGAACTGGATGAGGTCACGGCGGCGCTCGCGGCCTACAACCTCGCGCCGTGGTCGAACGCGACGGTCGTACACGACGATGCCACGGGTTTCGACCTCAACGGTTTTGACGGTGCATGGCTCGACCCGGCGCGGCGCTCTGCGACCAAACGCCTCAACGACCCCGCCGACTGGACGCCCTCGCTCAACTTCGCGTTCGGCCTCGCCGACACACTTCCGGTGGGCGTCAAACTCGGGCCAGGCATCGATCGTGACCTGATTCCCACCGGCTGCGAGGCGCAGTGGGTTTCGGTCGACCACGACGTGGTCGAGCTCGCGGTGTGGTTCGGGCCACTTGCACGCGAGGGCATTGGCCGCGCGGCTCTCGTGCTCACCCGCGATGGCAACGTCGAGTTGACGGCGCGCGGCGACAGCGACGATGTTGAAACGGGGCAGCTTGGGGCGTTTGTTTATGAGCCGGATGGGGCGGTGATCCGGGCGCGCCTGATCGGCGACCTTGGGCGCACCCTTGGCGCACACATGCTCGATCGGCGGATCGCGTACCTGACGAGCGACGATGCGGTTGCCACTCCTTTCGCCAGCTGCTTTCGCGTCATCGAGCGTTTCGCCTTCGACGAGAAGTTGCTCAAGAAGGAGTTGGCCGCGCGCGACATCGGAGTGCTCGAGATCAAGAAGCGAGGGGTCGATATCGACCCGGCAGTGCTTCGCACGCGACTCGCTCTTCGCGGCGCTGCCTCGGCGACACTTATCGTGACGCGCATCGGTGAGAAACGAGTTGCTCTTCTCGCCGAGCGCGTCTAGTTCGCTCGATCTATCGCGTAGACGACAACCGCCGCGATAAACAGTACGAATAGTCCGATTCCTACGTAGCCGGTAATGAGGCCGGTGAGCCAGAACCCCCGAGCATAGGGCTGCTTCTTGCTCGCGATGTGTCCCATCACGACGGCCGAGACACTGATGATCAAGCTGATACCGAGGATTATGCCTGCGATGCCCGCAAGCATCGAAAACACCGAGAGGGCATTGGACGGCTGGGCCGCACCCGCCGCCTGCGCAGGGCTCGCGTCACGTTCTGGCGTGGCATCCGTGGTCATGAGTAGGTCCAATTCGTCTAGTTGTGAGGAGCGATGAACGAGTGCGGCGGGCGTGGCTAGGGCGCGGCTAGCAGCACACCGTTGTCGCAGGTGCCTGGCACGGTGCCCGAAAGATCACTAGCGGCGTAGTGTGTGGCGCCGGCGCCATTGCTCAGGCTGTAACCCTCGAGGCAGAAGGCCGACACGTCTCCCGACACCGTCAATACCGAGTCTGAACCTGCGACAAAGAGCTCAGCGACCTCGTCTGCAGTCGGAAAGCGCTCGGGGTTGATGACGAGATTCGTGACAACGGCGATCTTCAGGTTCGTGATATCGGACTGCACCGCACTGTCTCTGGCTGCAGCCTGCTGGTTGAGGAAGACGGGTACCGCGATCGCACTCAGTAGGACGATGATCAGCACGACCACGCAACCGACGTACCCAAGAATCACGCCCGCCAGAGCAAGCCCGCGCCCCCTGGCACCGGTGCGCTTGATCTGCACCAGGGCGATGTGACCCGTGATGATACCGATGAGGTGGAACGGCAGGATCGACGTGATGAGCGAGACCACCGCCAACGGGTTAAGCGGCTTCGTCGGTTCAGCCGCGTCGGCGGAATAGGGCTGGGTGGCGGGGGGCATAGTCATCTTCGGGTCCTTTGGTTGTGGTGCGGAACGTCGGCCAGACGGTTAGTAGCCGTAGGTGCTCGCTGCCATGATGGGCAGGAAGATGCTCAAAAAGATGCCGCATCCAAGAATCAGCCCGAAGGCAATCCCGACATAGCCCGTGATGATTCCGGTCATCCAAAACGGTTTGGCATGCGGCTCGCGCTTTTTCGCCATGTGCCCGGTGATAACCGCCGCGATACCGAGGATCGCACCGAGGCCAAGCACAATGCCAGCGATGCCGAGAATCATCGACGTAATCGACAGAGTCGACGACGGCGGGGCGACGTATGGGCCGTTGACGTACGGCTGCGGAGCAGCCGGTGCTGCTGGTGCGGCCTGCGCGTAGGGGTTCGGGCGCTCGACCGACGCAGCGGGCGATGCCGCGGGCTTGGTCGTCGCAGCCTTGGCTGCCGCCGGCTTGACCGCGGCAGTCTTTTCAGCAGCCGGCTTGGCTGCGGGCGACTTCGCGGGCGCGGCCTTCGCCTTCGGGGCTGGCTCGATGGGGGGCACCGGGATCGGCGGTACGTCAGGCTTGTTAGATGCGGCCATGAAAGACTCCAGATTCACAATCGGATGAAAGAGTTGAGCGAACCCACGCTATCGCGTCGCGCGGCCGTTTGGCATTCGCGTCGCAGATTGCGGCGGGCAACGGTTAACATTGGTCGCAGCACGCCGATTGGATCCTCATGTTGATCAGCCTTAGCCCACGGGCACGCCACGGCCTCATCGCTGGCTGCACGGCCATCGGCGTCGTCGGTCTGCACGCCGGGGCTGCGGTGTTCTTGGCCAGCCACGACCCATACAATTCCGACGTCTTCCCGCCCTGCCCGTTCTTGCTTCTCACCGGCTGGCAGTGTCCGGGGTGCGGCGGCACACGCGCCGCGTACTCGCTTTTTCACGAAGATCTGGTCGGCTCGTGGCGCATGAACCCGATCGTCATCCTCGCCTACCCGATCGTCGGCCTGTTCGCCGGCTCAATACTCACTCATTGGGCTGGACGCTCGCGATGGAGTAGCGCGCTCCAGCGGATCGCCTTGGGGGCGCTTTCGGTCGTGATCATCTACAACCTGGTTATTCGCAACATCCTCGCCGGTTACAGCGGCTAGCCGACCAGCGCAGGCAACGCAAAAGCGGGGTAGAACGACTCGCGTTCTGCCCCGCTTTGCGTTTTGGTGCCAGTCGTTGGCCTTAGTAAGTCGAGTACGACGCGGCTGCAGCAAACGCAAGAAGGTACACAACGAGCCAGATTGCACCCAAAACAACGCTGACTGCGCCCGTGATGATGCCGGCGAGCGCGAGACCCTTGCCATTCGGCTCCTTCTTGCGACCCATGATGCCGAGCACAATTCCGGCGATGCCGAAAATAGCCCCGTAGCCACAGCTAAGAACGCCCAAGCCACCGCCCACAAGCGCGAGAATGCTGAGAATCGGGGACTTGGCCGGGGGTCCAGCCGGTGTAGCGGGAGTAGCGGGAGGAACAGTAGTCATAGCGGTGCGCTCCTAGTCGAGAATTTCCAGATAGACCTCTGGTGGCCCAATAGTGGCACTGGGGCAGAGGGCTGTCAAACAACCGCGCCGCCGCCGGGCGGGCTACGACTGAATTGTCGTGACCGGCAAGGTCGAGTCAGCACCGAAGCCAAGATCGGAGGGCGCACGCCCCGCAGCCACCAGCTGCGCCCCAAGCGCCGCGATCATCGCGCCGTTGTCGGTGCACAGCGACAGCGGCGGGATGCGCAGCCTCACCCCCGCGGCTGCGCACCGGGCAGCGGCAACCTCACGCACACGCGCGTTGGCCACGACTCCCCCGCCGAGCAGCAAATACGGAATTCCATAGTCGGCACACGCGGCGAGCGCCTTGGTCAGCAGCACGTCGACGACTGCTTCCCTGAAGCTGGCAGCCACATCCGCCGTCGGCACGTCCTCGCCGGCGTCACGCCGCTGCTCGACCCATCGCGCCACTGCGGTCTTGAGGCCAGAGAACGAGAAGTCATAGCGGTGCTTGTCGAGATCCTTCGGCAGGCTCAAACCGCGCGGAAAGCGAATGGCAGTTGGGTCTCCCTCCAGCGCGACGCGATCAATCTGCGGGCCACCGGGGTACGGCAGGCCGAGCAACCGCGCGACCTTGTCGAAGGCCTCCCCGGCCGCGTCATCGATCGTCTCGCCGAGCAGTTCAACATCGTCGATGAGGTCGCGCACGAGCAGCAGGCTGGTGTGTCCTCCGCTCACCAAGAGCGCAATTGTCGGCAGCTGAAGCGCGCCGCCATCCTCTCGAAGCACGTCGGCCCCGACGTGTCCGACGAGATGGTTGACGGCATAGAGCGGCTTATCGAGCGACACCGCGAGTGCCTTGGCCGCCGCGACGCCAACCATCAGAGCGCCAGCAAGACCCGGACCGTTGGTGACCGCGATCGCATCGAGTTCGTCGAGCGTCACATTGGCCTCGGCGAGCGCAGCCTGCAGCGTCGGGGTCATCGCTTCGAGGTGCGCGCGCGCGGCGACCTCCGGCACGACACCGCCATAGCGAGCGTGCTCATCCATCGAGCTCGCGATCACGTTAGCGAGCAGCCGAGTTCCCCTGACGATTCCGATGCCCGTCTCGTCGCAGCTCGTCTCGATGCCAAGCACAAGTGGCTCATTCATGCGAGCACCACCGTCGGCGGCGGCACGATCAGACGCATGATGAGCGCGTCGACGCCATCGGGCTGGTAATAGCGCTTGCGCAGCGAAATCTGCTCGAAGCCAATCGAGCCGTACAACTGCTGGGCCGTCGGGTTGTCTGCGCGCACCTCGAGAAAGACCTCGTGCGCGTCACGGGAGCGCGCCTCGCTCAGCAGCGCATTCATGAGCGTACGGCCGAGCCCGTGACGTCGCGCAGGCTCGCACACGGCGATCGTCTGGATGTCGGCTTGCGCGGCGCCGCGCGGAGCGAGCAGGCCCGCATAGCCGTCGACGGTCTTTTCACCCTCGCCAGTCGCCACGAGATAGTAGGTGTTCGGGTTTGCCAACTCGGATTCCATCTGTTGCCGCGACCACGCATCCGATTCGAAGGTCATCGTCTCAATCGCCATGATGGCGTCGAGGTCGCCTAGCGCCGCGCGGCGCAACAGCCAGGTCATCAGCTGACCCGCTTGGGGCCGGCGCTCAACGTCACGTCGGGCGAACGGAGGTAGAGCGCGTCGGCCGCCGCAAAACTTCGGCCGTGCACGTACATGCTCTCGGCGAGCAGTCCGAGCGCCGCGGCCGTCGAATTCTATTTAGTTTCTATTCAAACGTAGAAGAGCTACTAAACATTATTATATCTTTATGCA
>JANONY010000287.1:0-4124 GCA_031421055.1 Actinomycetes bacterium
GATGTGACCGACTCGGTGCGCCGACTGGCCGACGAGGTTCGCGCATCCGTCAATGACGCCATGAAAAGCCTTCGCGCCGATCTGGCCTCTGCGGCGCGCGGCGCCCGCGACGAAACACCGAGCCCCGACTCGACCGTGAACAAGAGCGCACGAGTCGACAGTCGCCTGCGCCTGCAGGATGCAGAGCTCGAGCTGGCCGAATTCAGGCAGCAGATTCGGTCAGACCTGAGGGACAAGGTTGCGCGTGGCGAGCTAGCCAGCGAAACAGTGTCACTACTCGCGACGCGGCTCCGTGAAGTGCGCGCCGAGATCCGCGAGAGCCTGCGCTCGCACTAACTACCGCTTGGCGAAGCCGCGCGGATTGGGGTATCCGCCAACGGGCGGTTTTGACTCGGTCATCGCCGACGTCGACGCCCGCCCGTGAATTTGACTGGCTGTTGGCGAGGAGTAGGCTCGCCCCTCGTGACTAATGAAGTCCGTTCGCCGAAACGTTGGCTGGTCGGCAATCCGCTGCCTTCGGAGAAACTCGAGGGGCAGCTGCTTCCCAAGCGACTCGCGCTGCCCATTTTCGCGAGCGACCCGCTCTCGTCGGTGGCCTACGCCCCGCAAGAACTTCTGCTCATCCTCACGCTCGGTGGGCTCGCCTTTCTCAGCTTCGCGCCGTGGATTGCCGCCTGCGTCGTGCTGCTTCTCATTGTCGTCGTGGCCTCGTACCGCCAACTCATCAAGGCGTATCCATCGGGCGGCGGCGACTACGAAGTCGCACACAAGAACCTCGGCGAGAAGGCCGGGCTGGTGGTTGCCAGCGCCTTGCTTGTTGACTACATCCTCACCGTTGCGGTGTCGGTGGCATCCGGTGTCGACAACATCATCTCGGCGTTCCCAGAGCTCAACCCGTTCCGGGTCGAACTCGCGATTTTTTTCGTTATCGCGCTCGCTGCCGTCAATCTGCGCGGCGTTGCCGAGTCTGGCAAGGCGTTCGCGGCGCCAACCTACTTTTTCATCGCGAGCGTCGTTGTCATGGTTGTCACTGGCCTCGTGCGCGTGGTGCTCGGCGACGCCCCGGTGGCAGAGAGTGCCGCCTATGAAATTGAGCACGATCAGATCGTCGGTGTTGGCGTACTTCTGCTGCTGTTGCGTGCGTTCGCGAGCGGCTGTTCTGCGCTCACCGGAGTTGAGGCGATCGCCAATGGAGTTCAGGCATTCCGGCGCCCCAAAATCAGAAACGCGCAACTGACGCTCACCGTCATGGGTGCAATCGCGATCGTACTGTTCATCGGCGTAACCGCGCTGGCCCTTATCAGCCGGGTGCACTACGCAGAAGACCCGAACAACATTGTCGGCTGGGTTGAGGGCACGCCCCAGCGCAGCGTCATAGCGCAGATCGCGGCAGCCGTCTTTGGCGGCGATCAGACCTTGATGTTCTACGTCGTGCAAATCACAACGGCGCTCGTGTTGTTGCTCGCCGCTAACACTGCTTTCAACGGATTCCCTCTGCTCAGCTCCGTTTTGGCGCGCGACGAGTACGCACCGAAGTCACTCAGCACCCGCGGGGACCGGCTCGTGTACTCCAACGGCGTGCTCGCGCTTGCAGCCGTCGCCGCCGTCCTGCTGTTCGTTTACCAGGCGAATCTCACCCAGCTGATTCAGCTTTACATCATCGGGGTGTTTATCAGCTTCACCCTCGGTCAGACCGGAATGGTCGTTCACTGGACCCGCATGCTGCGTGCAGGCTGCGCTGATCGCGCGCAGGTGTACCGCAGTCGCACGATCAACTTCATCGGCGCCTTCTTTACTTTCACGGTTCTGCTGATCGTCACGGTCACCAAATTCACCCACGGTGCGTGGCTCGTGTTCGTCATCATGCCGATCCTCTTTTTCGTGATGCTGAGAATCAACCGCTACTACAAGCAGGTCGAGCGCGATATCACCGTCGACAAGACCACAACCTTTGGCTCGAGCGGCGACCACGCGATCGTGCTCGTCGGGCGCATGCAGAAGCCGACTCTCAAGGCACTCGACTACGCGATCGCGGCCAGGCACGACAGCATCGAGGCCGTGCACGTCAACATTGACGACGCGGCGTCAGAGCGACTCACGCAACAGTGGCTCGAGCAGAACATCAAGGTGCCGCTGCGCGTTGTCGACTCGCCCTACCGCGACATCAGCATGCCGCTGATCAAGTACATCAGGCAGCACCGTGAAGAGCACGGCTCGGAGGTCGTTACCGTCTACTCGGCCGTGTACATCGTCGGCCACTGGTGGGAGCGCGTTTTGCACAACCACAAGAGCCGGCGCATCCGCCAGAAGCTCATGCTGTGTCCGGGCGTCACCGTCGCGCTCGTACCATGGCTGCTCGACTCGACCCGCGCCCTCTACAACCGCCCCCAGCGGCCGCTGCCCGGCCAGGCGCGGCGCGGCGAGCCGGTGCGCCCGGTCTTGCGCAAGCCGCTACCGCCGCTCGAGCCGGTCGGCAAGAAGCCGATCAAACGGCCAACAAAACCGCCGACCGCGACAAAATAGTCGGATGAGACCCAGCGCCCGCGAACTGCTCGCCGTCGCACTCGGCGCAACCCTCGGCACAGGTGCGCGACTCACGATCGACACGTTGGTTGCGCACTCCGATCGCGGCTTCCCACTCTCGACCCTCGTGATCAACGTGGTGGGTTCGCTCGCCCTCGGCTTTCTCGTGGCACGCGTCTGGCCGAGTGCCGCCGGCTGGCTCCGCGCCGGGTTGGGCGTCGGACTCCTCGGCTCGTTCACGACCTTCTCGGCCTTGGCGGTGTCTGTGGTGACGCTCGGCGTCGGGTGGCTTGCCCTGCTCTACGTTGCGCTGACTCTCGTGCTCGGCCTTGCCGCCGCGTTCATCGGATTGCGCCTCGGCTCGCCAACCCGCGCTTCAATCGACGAGGCAAGCGAATGATTGTGCTCGTGTTGCTCGCCGGCGTGGCTGGGGCGCTCGTGCGGTTCGTCGTCGTGCGCTCGCTGCACGCTCCGTTGGCGGTGCTCACGGTCAATGTCGTTGGGTCGCTGCTCGGTGGGCTGCTCGTCGCCTCGACCGCCGGCGACCTGCGACTGATCGTGCTGACGGGCTTCTGCGGCGGCCTGACAACCTTCAGCACGCTCAGCGTCGAGACGATTCAGTTCGCCCTAGATGGCAAGTTTCGAGTCGCGGTTCTTAGCGTGCTAGCCAACCTCGTGCTCGGCGTTGGCGCGGCCTTCGCCGGCTACACGATCGGCGTTGTGGTTTAGCTTTCGTCGCCGATCATGTCGTCAAACGACGAGATGACGGCTCGGATGTTTCCTTGCTTGACGATGCGCCCCTCATCCCGAACTCGCTCGTCTTCGTCGCGTTGAAACGCGCGGTCGATCTCTGCGCGCTGCTCGCGCTTGAGCTTGCTGAGCGATGCGATCGCCTGCCGAGCAATAAACCGGCCGGCGCGATTGGCGCCGATCGTACTCGCTTGCGGGCCGTAGCCGGCGAAGAAGATGCGCGGATCCTTCCACGCTGCCCCCTGCGCGATCACGACGCCGCCCTCCTTCTCGCGCAGCTTGAGCGGGGCGAGGTGGCGCAGTTCTGGGCGGAATCCGGTCGACCAGATGATCACATCCGCCTTCTGGAATGCGCCGTTGGCCCAGCGCACGCCATCGGGTTCGATCGAGGCGAACATCGGCCGCGCGTGCAATACCCCACGCTCAATGCCGGCTTGAATGCGTCGGGTGCGTGGCACGCCTGTTCCGCTGACGATGCTCGGCAGGGCACGGCCAGCGCGTGCGGCTTCATCTTGCTTCTGCACGGCACTCGCTCGCGCCTCAAGGTTGAGCTCGCCGTCTTCGAGAAACTCGATCGGACGACGGCTCACCCAGATGAGACCCTCTGCGATGTTCTCGAGCTCGAGCAGAAAGCCGATCGCGCTCGTGCCGCCGCCGACCACTACGACGTTCTTGCCGCCGAACTCTGCCGCGTCGACGTATTCCGTCGTATGCACGTGTCGGCCGGCAAAGCTCTTGAGTCCCGGGTACCACGGGATGAACGGAGACCCCCAGGTACCCGTCGCGTTGATGAGAATGTCGGTACTCACCTCGCGCACCCCGGCCTCGCCAGAAAAAGTCACCACGAGGTT
>JANONY010000288.1:0-1681 GCA_031421055.1 Actinomycetes bacterium
TCAGCCCGCTGAGCGACGGCTGGTGTAGCAACTGCGGCGCCGAGCTTATCGGGCCAGCGGCGCTCGAGCTCGCAACGGCATCGGAGGCAGCAGTCACTGCGCTCAACAGCCGCGAGCTGGCGCTCGGGAAGATTCCGATGCGCGGCACGGCCGCCACGACCTCCGCCGCCGCCGCCGTTGCCTCCGGGGCCGGGGCCACTATCGCGCCGCCATCGCGCTCGCTGCCTGCCGTCACCCCCGCCGTCACCCCTGCCGCCACAACCCGCCCCACCTCCCAGCTCAGCCTGCAGTCTGTGCTGGCCGTCGCCGGCGCGGGCTTGGTCGCGATCGCAGCGATCGTCTTCACGTTCGTCAACAGTGTTGTCGCCGACGACATCGCCCGCTACTCGATTGTCGGCGCGGTCACCATGGTCTTCCTCGGCTCAGCATGGTTGATGGCGCGCGCCGGACTGCAGTTCTCGGCCGAAGCGGTTGGCGCACTCGGCATGGTCTTTGTTGTGATCGATATCTGGGCAATCGCAACCAAGGTCGACTCGACGCTGAGCGACTACGGCAACGCCGCCATCGCGACGGTGATCGTGTCGGGGCTCATGATCGGGCTTGCGAGCATCCGCCGTCTTCGCACCTGGTTGTGGTCTGGCGTGCTCGGGCTCGCTCTCACCCCCTTGCTGGTCGGGTTGGCGGTCGATAACAGCTGGTCGCTCGTGCTCGGCTGGCTCGGATTCGCGTTCGTCGCGCTCGCCGCTCACGAATTGTTGCGCCCGCTAGAGCGGCGATTCACGAGCACGCTGCGCACCGACCACGTCACCGCGACCGTGTTCGAGTTCGTCGGCCTATTCGTTGTTCTCGCCCTCCTGCTAACTGTTCCTGAGGGCCATCTCGCAACCAGAATCGTGTCGATCGCCGGGGTGCTTGCCGCACTCGGGCTGCTGTCGTCGCTCGCCGCCCGAAACGGCATTGTGCTCGTCTGGAGCTACCTTGCCGGTGGGCTTTTCACGGCGGCCGTCGCTCTGCTGCCCTTTGCTGTCACCTACGAGAAAACAGAGTGGCTCATGGCGCTGGCACCCGCTGCCGCGTTCGCCGCCGCCGTTGCCCTCACGAGCTTCTCTCTCGTGGTGCGTAGGCAGCCGCTCGGCCGCGACCCCTTACTCGCCGGCGCCCTGACAATCGCGTTCGTCGCCGCGGTGCCTGCCACCATGACAATTGCGTTCCAAGCGGTCTTCGTTCGCTTTGGCGAGGTTTCGCCGACCGCCGGGGCGGCCGCCGTCATCGGGGCAACCGCCGCCGCTCTCGGCCTAACGCTCATCGCTCTTGCGCGCCGCAGCGCAGTCTTTGCCACCATCGCAGTGACGTTCGCCATCGCCGCCGTCATCGGGGTGAGCACCTGGGCCCAGTTCACCGACGTGACGAAACTCGCCATTGCGCTCGGTACCGCGGTTGCGATTGCGGCGGCGTTGACCTGGCTGACGCCGTTTGCGGGAGTGCGCCAAGGAATCCGACTGCCGTTGCTTATTGGAGCGCACGTGCTGCTCGGGCTCGGCATTCTGATCAGCTGGGCGGATGAGCCGCTAGCCATCTTCGGCGGCATCGCCGTCGTAGCCGCGTTCGCTGCCCTCGCGTTCGCTATGCCGCGCGCGGTGCACGCTGTGCACGTCGGGTTGGGCTTCGCCTACGGCCTCAT
>JANONY010000289.1:0-2069 GCA_031421055.1 Actinomycetes bacterium
ATCGGGTTCGCGGTCGCCGAAGAGCTCGGTGGCTTGGGGGCACGGGTGGTTGTGACGTCGACCACCGATCGCATCTACGAGCGCGTTGCCGAGCTGCGACTCTCTGGCATTGACGCCGCGGGGTTCGTGAGTCGATTGGAGACCGAGCAGGCAGTGTCATCGCTGTCTGCTGCGTTGGAAATGGCGCAACTCATCCCCGACATTCTCGTCAACAACGCCGGCATGGTTTCGGTCGGCGATGATGGCATTGACAGCGGCGATCTCTCGATCAGTCTCGATCTCTGGACCCGAGCTCTCGCCATGAACCTCACGACCGCTTTTTTGTTGACGAGAGCATTGGTGCCCGGCATGCGCGACACTGGCTGGGGCAGGATCATCAACGTGTCTAGCGTCACCGGACCGGTGATGGCCGCGCGCGACGACCTCGCCTACGCTGCGGCCAAGGCGGGAATGGTCGGCCTCACCCGCGCGCTCGCGGTTGACGAGGCGGCACATCGCATCACGGCCAACGCGGTCGCGCCTGGCTGGATCGCCACCGGCTCGCAATTGCCTTCCGAAAGCGAGCAGGGGCTGCGAACGCCAGTGGGTCGCAGCGGAACTGCGGCCGAAGTTGCCTCAGTCGTCGCCTGGCTGGCGAGCCCTGGTGCGTCATATGTCACCGGCCAATCGATAGTCGTCGACGGCGGAAACAGCATCTCTGAAGAACGTGCACGCTAGGCAGCACCCTCGATGCGTGATCGTATTCGCCTCGACAGCAACCGCGTCGAGGCGGTGCTGGCTTTTCACGGGGAGGATCGGTAGAGTCGTTTGCATCCGAACGACCTAGGGCTGAACGAGCTAGTGGCGAGTGAGAGGGCGGGCATGACGACCATCGACGTCGCTGGTGTACCGGTCGACACGCGTCACTTCATCGGTGGGCAGCGCATGGCCTCCGCCGAAACCTATGCAAACACCTCACCAATCGATGGTTCGTTCCTCGGCGACATCGCGCGCGGTGGCCAGATCGAAGTCAATGCGGCGGTCACGGCCGCACAGGATGCCTTCCCAGCCTGGGCAGCACTCGGCCCGGCGAAGCGCGGCGAGATTCTGCACCGCGTCGCCGACCTCGTAGAAGCACGCATAGACGCATTCGCCAATGTCGAGACACTCGACAACGGCGGCCTGCTGCGCAGCAATGTGCGCGGCGTGATGCCCCGCGTCGCGCACAACCTGCGCTTCTTCGCCGACTACGCGATCAACGATCTCGGCCACCCCGATTTCGAGACGCGCGGCCACAACAACCACATCAGCTGGGATCCGTCCGGGGTCGCTGCCCTGATCACCCCGTGGAACGCGCCCCTCATGCTTGCCACCTGGAAGATCGGGCCTGCGCTCGCCGCCGGTGACACGGTCGTGCTCAAGCCCGCCGAGTGGACGCCGCTCACGGCCTCGTTGTTTGCCGATCTGACCGTTGAGGCCGGCATGCCCGCAGGCGTCTTCAACGTCGTCAACGGGTTCGGCGCAGAGGCGGGTGCGGCCCTTGTCGCGCATCCCGGCCTCAGCCGCATTTCATTTACCGGCTCGGTGCCGACGGCAAAGACCATTGCGCGCGCGGCCGCCGACAACCTGACCCCGTGCAGCTTCGAGCTCGGCGGCAAGAGCCCGTGCATCGTGTTGGGCGACGCCGATCTTGAGCTCGCGGCAACCCTCGCGGTCGAGCAGTACGACAACGCCGGCCAGGTCTGCTTGTCTGGCACGCGCATCCTCGTGCACGAAAGCATCGCGGATGCCTTCGCTCAGGCCTTCAAGACAAAGGTCGCCGCCCTGCGCCAAGGCGACCCCCGCGACCCAACTACAGACATCGGCCCACAGGTGCACCAGACGCACTTCGACCGAGTGAAGGGTTTCGTCGATCGCGCGAGGGCCGAGGGCGCCGACATCGTGATCGGCGGCGAGCCGAATGCCGAGCTTGGCGGTCTGTACTTCAGGCCGACGCTGGTCAACGACCCGTCCCCTGGCAGCGAAATCGTCACCGCGGAGGTCTTCGGCCCTGTGCTGACAATGCAGACCTTCGCGACCGACGACGAGGT
>JANONY010000290.1:0-4519 GCA_031421055.1 Actinomycetes bacterium
TGCAGATTCCACGAGATCATTGTCAACCTCAGCGGGGTGGATGTGCGTCGAGAGAGTGTGAGTGTCGATACAGCAGTACAGGTCTCGCTAGACCTCGAGCAGTTCGTCGCGCACGAGTACCCCAAAGTTGTCGCGGCAGTCGGGCTCATCACCGGCGATCGTCAAGGCGCGGCCGATGCTGTGCAGGATGCGATTCTCGGGTTCATTGCGAACCCGCCGAAGCATCCCGTCAACAACGTCGCTGCCTGGATCACGGTGGTTGCGAGCAATCGCGTTCGCGACGCGTACCGGCGCCAAGGCGCGGAGCAGCGGGCGCTCGCCAAGCTCGGGCACGTCGATGAGGGCGCCAATGACGTGATCGAGTTGCTCGACATCGACGTGAAGAACGCCCTCGTGAATTTGCCAAAGCAGCAACGCCAAGTGGCGACGCTGCACTACTTGCTCGACCAGTCGGTCGAGACGATCGCCGAAGGACTTGGTGTCAGCGAAGGCACCGTGAAGACCCAGCTGCACCGGGCGCGAAAAGCGCTCGCGGCGCGACTGAGGAAGGAGGATCACCATGACTGAGCTCAACGATGTAGACAGCATGCTGCGCGATTCGTTCGCGCGCATCGCCGAGCCAGGTGACCCGGCCGGTGTCGCCGACGCCATCCGTTCGCGGTTGGCAGCAGGCGACACTGGCACTCCTGCACAGTCCTCCGGTTTCGGTGGCGGTGGCCTCGGCCCGTGGCTGCTTGGTGGGGCGATCGTCGTCGTCGCGGCGCTTGGTGGTGGTGCGATCGGAGCGTCAGGACTGGTTGGCACGCCGCCCGCCGAGCAGATTGAGTTGACCGTGCTCGCGGTCGATGCGATAACGGATGCCTACGATTGCCCAGGCGGATCGCCCGTCTCTACCTTCACGGCCAACGAGCGCGCGCTTGTGGTCGCGCGCACCGAAGACTCTGCGTGGCTCGCCGTCCGCGACAGCTACGACTACTCGCGCACCGTGTGGCTTCCGGCGTCGGTCGTCTCAATCGACGCAGGGCAGGGCGACGACGGCGTCGTGCCGGTGCAGAACTGCGTCGTTCCCCAGGTTGTCGTGAACACCCCAGCGCCGATTGCGGTGCCGGTCGCACCAGCCGGCCCGGCAGCCGACGCTCGACCACAAATCACCGGCATTTTGCAAACCGAGAAATCCATCAACCAAGTCAACTATTCGCCAGATCGTTCGGTCTTCTCGGTCAGCGCAACAGATGACAAGGCCGTTTCGGCGGTCACGGCGACATGGCCAAGCTCCGAGGATGTGCCGGCCGGTTCGGCGAATCTTGCCAAAAGCGGCGGGGTGTGGACCTTCACTTTTGGGCCGTACTCAAAAAATTCTGGGCCCGACGCCGTCGTGACGATCACCTTCACCGCCCTCGACTCCGCGGGGCAAGCGAGCATCACGAGAACCGCCACTGTCACCGTCGGCTATATCCTGATTTGAGTTGATGATGCGAAAGTCCGCAATTCTACGCACAGTCATAACGGGCGTCGCCGCGCTCGCGGTTGGCATCTCGGCGACGCTCGTCGGTGTGCAGTTCGCGGCCCCACCATCCGCTCTGCTCATCGCGCCAGAGACCGAGAGCGCTCCGGTGATCGAGCCGGTCGGCTATGGAGCCGACGCCCCGGCCGGCGGCGTTTTTGACGTCAGCAACGCGACCGCCAGCACCGAGATTGCCGTGGCTGGCGGTGCCGACGCGGTTGACGAGTCGACGCGGTTGTTGCTCGACGACCTCACCGAGTCGGACGATCCAGGCGACGCCGGCGGGGGATCCATCACGGTCTACGACGAATCTGCCCCTCCTGGCAGTTCCGCCGGTGAGGACGATGGTGACTCCTGCGCCCCGCGCGAGGGCGATGCACCGGCCGACTGCCCCGACGGCCTGCACAGCACGGTGCTTGCTCTCGTCGCGCCGGAGAACCCGTTCTACGTGATCGCGAGTGCGAACCCGCCGAGCTACGCCGACTCCCCTTACAAGCTGCTGTACTGCGACCCGCAGGACCACGACGGGTTTGGCCTGCCGATCGGCGTCGCAACGAACGCACCGGCGACCATCACGATGCGCTACTGGCCGGCCGACAATCCGGCGGATGTGACCGAGGTCGACCTCGAGACCTCGGCGGCCGATAGCGCGGCTTGGGAGTCCGGCCTCGCAGCAGCCAGCGGCTTCAGCGGAATCTGGACGCGTCCGCAGCACTGCCTGGTGATCCCGGGGCTCGAGCAGTACACGACCTACGGGGCGAGCTTCGAGGCCACCGACATCCTCGGCCGCACCGACAGCTACGCCTGGGGCTTCCAGCTGCCGGAGGACCGCACCGTGCCGCCGACTCGCGTTCTGCCGCTGAGCGACAACATCCTCTTCGCGTCTGTGCCGCACATCCCCTCGCTCGATGTCGACGTGCGCGCGTGGCACGTCGCAGCGGGCACAGAGGCGAGCTGCGCGAACCCGGCGGCCCGTTCGGTGGGACTCGAGGAGCTGCAGGAGCCCGCCACCACCGAGGTGAGCGCCGACTTCCTTGCTCGCAACGGCTACCTTCCCGCGTACACCGCTCGCACCTCGGCCGCGTACTGGGTGCCGGAGGGCTCGACGATCCTGGTCTGCATCCGCTGGACCAACCCCGACCGCCCCAGTTGGGACTGGGGCACGGCGCTTCGCCAGTACGAGCAGGTGCTGCAGAGCCCCGACCGCACCGTGCCGATCGTCAGTCTTGCCGGGCTCTCGCTCGCGCACACTGTCGCGGCGGACGCGATTGACCTCCGCGGGCGCACCCGCGAGGGGCAGCACTGCGGCGGATGGGTTGGCCCAGAGGCCGAGACTGCCACCGTCGAACTACCGGGTGACCTGCCGACCATCTGCGCACCGTTCGGCGCCGGGCTCTCGTCCCGTGGCGACGTTGTGGTCACCTCCTCGGTGACCCAGGGCGACAACGAGACCACCCAGCGCAGCGTGCTGCCGCTCAGCCGCGAGGCTTGCCTCGGCGTCTGCGAGCTGCCGGAGACCAGCTGGTATCGGGTAACACTGCCGACCATCCGCGTTGGCACCGGGCTGTGCGGCTCGTCTTTCGGTTCCTGCGACCCGCCGACGAGCGAGCTTGCCGCTGGTAGCGCTCTGCTGCGTGTGATCTGGGTGCAGGGCAACAGCAACGGCCAGAGCCGCTGGGCCAGCGGGCTCGCCTCGGAGGGAACACCGGAGCGCGTGCGCCCCGATGTTCCCCAGATGAACACCTTCGAGCAGCTCACCGCGCGCCCCGGTGCCTACACCGGAACCTACGACCTTGGCTTCCGCCTCGTCACGGACCGCCCCGTCACCTACACCGCGCACCTCTCCGCCGACTGCCTCGGCGCCGGAATGGTGACGGATGTCTCAGGCACGAGCGCAGGCAACGTTCCGGTCAACTTCGGCCGCGCCTGTTACGGCGGCAGCTACGCCGTGCAGGTTGACCTGGTCGATGCCGACGGCTATCGCTCGGTGTTTACGCCCACGCCCGGCCCCAACTTCTGGCCCTATGGCTTCACCTACGCCCCACTGCGCGAAACCAACCTCAACGTGAGCTACACCGTGACCCGCCCCGGCAGTGATTTCATCACCTACGTGAGCCCGCTGAGCATTACCGTCGGCGGCGCACGCGTGACGCCAAGCCCGTCGCAGCCGTGCATCGCCGGGCGCACCGCTACCGCGCGTGATCGCATTCTGCGCGACCTGGCGCTCGGTGAGCGCGTCACCATCGAGGTGACGGTTGCGATGCACACGGCGTACGGCGGGGTGACCGGTGACGTCGCCGATTGCGACTCGTCAGAGTACGACGGCGAGACGCTGACCTTCAGTACCGTGGTGTTGCGCACCGACCTGGTGTCGCTCGACGGCGTGACGATCACGTCGCCCGAGGGATCACCCTACGCCGTGACGATCAACGTTCACGGCTTCTAGAAGCTACGGCTTCTGCTCGGCCTCAGGAACCTCGGGTTGCGTCGGCCACGGCGTTGCCGTGGGTGCCGCGGTCGCGCGGAACGCGTTACGAAGAATGCCGAAGCAGCCCAGTATCGCGAACGCGATACCGATGAGCACCGACGGCAACCACGACCCAACGGCTTCTGAGTCGGTCAGATAGTTGGTCAAGACGGAGTTGAACTGCGGCACGTTCAGGGCTTCAATCGGCGAAATGTTCGCGACACGGCTGATCGCCAGAGCGACATCGCTGACGATGCCGGCGAAAATCGACAGCACCACGGTCGCCAGAGTGATGATCGTTACGCGAACCGCACCGACCCGGCCGATAGCGCCACCGGAACCGCGCGTGTAGAGGAACATCGCGAGAAGCGCCACGCCGTAGGTCACGGCAGAGAGAATAAATCCAACCGACCAGATGAGCACCCAGACGATCACGCCGGCCGGAACGGTGAGCAGCGCCACAACGGTGCCACGATTGACGTCTTCGACCGGTGCCACTTCGGCGGGATTGATGGTCATGAGATCCTCTCTGGGTGTGTGCCGCTACC
>JANONY010000291.1:0-2939 GCA_031421055.1 Actinomycetes bacterium
ACAGCTAGCTCACTTGCTCGGCACCCGCCCGCTCGCGTCTGGCGCGTCCTCTTGAGAGAAAAGTGCTCCGCTCGACCCGTCGATACCGCGCGGGCATTCCCGTCAGTCGTCATCCCATTCGTCACGAAGCTCCTTGGTCAGCACCGCGACTTGAACAGTCAGCGCGCCAAGTAGCTCTTCCCGGTTCAAGCGATTGGTCGTGCGATACCCCCACGAGACATCACCGCTGGCATCAAGGGTTTTGATGAGAACGAAGGCCTCAATGGCGGTGTCGCCCGGCTCGAGCGCGTGAATCTCCAGCCCGCTCAACACCTCGGCGATTGGTACCCGGTGCTCGATCGGATCGGACCTTCCAGAGTGACTTCCCATTCGCACAGCAAAGCACAGTCGCCAGTCGGCTTCGCGTCTACTTCTTCTTCTCCTCGACGTCGCCGGTCAGGGCAGCGACGAACGCCTCCTGCGGCACCTCGACGCGGCCGACCATCTTCATGCGCTTCTTTCCCTCTTTTTGCTTCTCGAGCAGCTTGCGCTTGCGGGTGATGTCGCCGCCGTAGCACTTGGCGAGCACGTCTTTGCGAATCGCCGAGATCGACTCGCGCGCGATGATGCGCGCGCCGATCGCTGCCTGAATCGGCACCTCGAACTGCTGGCGCGGAATCAGCTTCTTGAGCCGTTCGGTCATAAGCACGCCGTAGGCATAGGCCTTGTCGCGGTGCACGATCGCGCTGAACGCATCGACGGCCTCGCCCTGCAGCAGAATGTCGACCTTCACGAGGTCAGCTTCCTGCTCGCCGGTCGGCTCGTAGTCGAGGGATGCGTATCCGGCCGTCTTCGACTTCAACTGGTCGAAGAAGTCGAACACGATCTCGCCGAGGGGCATCGTGTATTTGATCTCGACCCGGTCTTCGCCGAAGTACTCCATGCCGAGCAGGGTGCCGCGCCGGCTCTGGCAGAGTTCCATGATGGTGCCGACGTAATCTTTCGGCGCGAGAATCGCCGCCTTCACCATTGGCTCTGTCACGTGTGCGATCTTCGTCCCGCTGGGGAACTCACTCGGGTTGGTGACGGTGTACTGCTTCTTGTCTTCGGTGGTGACCTCGTAGGTCACCGAGGGCGCCGTCGCGATGAGGTCGAGGCCGAACTCGCGCTCAAGGCGCTCGGTGATGATCTCGAGGTGGAGGAGGCCCAGGAATCCGCAACGGAAACCGAAGCCGAGCGCCACCGAGGTTTCTGGCTCGTAATTGAGGGAGGCATCCGACAGTTTGAGCTTGTCGAGGGCCTCGCGCAGCACCGGGTAGTCGCTGCCGTCGATCGGGTACAGGCCGGAGAACACCATCGGCTTCGGGTCGGTGTAGCCGGCGAGCGCCTTCGTCGAGGGTTTCTGCGCGTTCGTGACGGTGTCGCCGACCTTGGACTGCCGAACGTCTTTCACCCCGGTGATCAGGTAGCCGACCTCGCCGACGCCGAGACCCTTCGATGGGGTCGGCTCAGGCGAACTGACACCAATCTCAAGCAACTCGTGCACGGCGCGAGTCGACATCATCTGAATCTTCTCGCGCGGGCTGAGCTTGCCGTCGATCACGCGCACATAGGTAATGACCCCGCGGTAGGAGTCGTAGACCGAGTCGAAGATCATCGCGCGGCTCGGCGCGTTCGGGTCACCCGTCGGCGGCGGAATGAGCTCGACCACGCGATCGAGAAGTTCGGCAACACCGACGCCGGTTTTGCCGCTGACGCGGAGCACATCCTCCGGCCTGCCGCCGATGAGACCGGCGAGCTCTTTCGCGTACTTCTCTGGGTCGGCCGCGGGCAGATCGATCTTGTTGAGCACCGGGATGATGGTGAGGTCGTTGTCGAGGGCAAGGTACAGGTTCGCGAGTGTCTGGGCTTCGATGCCCTGCGCGGCATCGACCAGCAGAATCGCCCCCTCGCACGCGGCGAGCGAGCGCGAGACCTCGTAGGTGAAGTCGACGTGCCCGGGGGTGTCGATCATGTTCAGCGCGTACGGCATGCCGTCCAGCGCCCACGGCATACGCACCGCCTGGCTCTTGATCGTGATGCCGCGTTCGCGTTCGATGTCCATGCGGTCGAGGTACTGCGCGCGCATGTCGCGGTCGCTGACGACGCCGGTGATGCCGAGCATACGGTCGGCGAGGGTCGACTTGCCGTGGTCGATGTGGGCGATGATGCAGAAATTGCGGATGAACGACGGGTCAGTAGAGGCAGGCTGCAGGGCCGTGGTTGCGCGCGGAGACATTTGTGGTCATTCTCCCATGAGTTGCGCGGTCGCTCGCGCGCGGCGTCACCGTCGAGCTCATGATCAGCCCGATTGCTTAGAGCGCGCCAAGCCAGAAGAACGGTGCGGCGATAGCGAAACCAACCAGTGTGAAAATCGTCCAGCCGAAGACAGCGATCGCTCCGAGCGCGATGCCCCAGATGGCGAACGACCGACCGAACGGCTCCTGTCGGTAGCCGAGGACGCCGAGGACGATCGCGGCAATAGGGATGAGAATGCTCTGACCGAACACGATCGAGACGATGCCTGCGACGAGAGAGATTGTGCTGAGAGTGCGGGTGGCGACAGCGGTGGTCGCCGGGGCGGAAACGGGGGTTTGAGTGGTGGTCATGATCCAACGCTAACGAACGGGGTATGCGCTCGCTATCGGGGTATCCCCCGTGTTTCGACGGGCTCAACCCCCTCTGCTCGGCTCCACCCGCTCTGCGCGGCTCAAGCTAGGGCGGCGGGCAGCCGACTGAGCCCAGCGACGACATCGGCTTCGGAGGCGGCTAGACACACTCGAATCCAGCCCTCGCCACTGCGCCCGAACGCGCTGCCCGGTGCGACCGCGACCCGGCGCGTGATGAGAAAGTCCATCGCCCAGGTGGCGACGTCTCCGTTGCTGGCGTGGCCGACATCCACCCAGAGATAGAACGAGCCG
>JANONY010000292.1:0-1852 GCA_031421055.1 Actinomycetes bacterium
CACCGGGTCACCGCTCGAGCTTCCGCCCTTCGACGTCGCGTACGACGACGATGATGACGATGACGACGTGACAACCAAGCGTGACGACGCTGAGGTGCCATGAGATCCCGCAGAACAGCGATTGTCGCCGTGACGACCGTAGCGCTCGTTGCGCTCGCGGGGTGTGGTGGCATCCCGTCGGGCGGCCCTGTACAGTCCGGGCAGTTCATCGACGAGGCGGAGGACATCAAGGTCGGCTATGCGCCGGGTGGCCCACAAGCCGGAGACGACCAGCGGGCCATTTTGCAGGGCTTCATCAATGCGGCGACCAACCCGGCCGACAACTACGCGGTCGCCAAGCAATTTCTCTCAGAGTCGAGCAAAGACGAGTGGAACCCCGACGCGCTCACCCAAATTCGCACTGACGCTGGCGTTCCGCGCGCAGATTCGGAGACGGCTGGCACCTACACGCTCACCAGTTCGGCGTACGTGAACGATAAGGGGCAGTACGTCGAAGACGAAGAACCCACGTCGCAAATACTGCAATTTGGCTTTGAGCAAGACCAAGACGGCGAGTGGCGCATCTCGAGTGCCCCGCCGGGGATCGTGCTAAGCCAGGCGAGTTTCGACTCGATTTTTGACGCTCGCTCTCTCTACTTCTTTGACCCAAGCGACGAGTACCTCATCCCAGACCTCCGCTGGTTTGCGCGCACCAACCTGCTCGCGACGAACGTCGTGAAGGCACTGCTTGCCGGGCCGTCGGACTGGCTGCAACAGGGCGTGACGCACACCTACTTTCCGACAGGCACGACGCTCGACTCGAGGGTGCGCATCGACTCTGGCGTCGCAACCGTCGCTCTCTCTGACCAAGCGCTCGACGCGACGCCAGAGCAGCTTGAGCGCATGCGTCAGCAGTTGCGCGACACTATCGGCGCTGTCTCGAACGTGGTGATCACGGTGAACGGAGTCCCGCTCGATGCATCGTCGACGTTGCAACTCGCCACCGTCAACCCCGGCGTCGAGAACCAGCTTCTCGTGCGCCGAGACGACACGGTCGGCTTCTTGAGCACCAGTGCAACGGTGAGCGGTTTTAGTGGCCAAGCAGACGAGTTGGTGCAGCTCGGAGCGACCGATTTCACCCTCTCTGCTGACTCGTCTCGGAGCGCAATGCTCGGGCCCGATGGCGTGTACCTGGTCTTTACTGCTGCCGCGACCGCGCTGCGCGTCGACGATCGCCCAGGGCTACTTGCGCCAACGATCGACACCGCCGGTTTTGTCTGGACGGTGCCAGCAGCAAACGCCGCCGATATTCAGGCGCACGACGCTGAAGGCGGCCACTTTGCAATTAGCGCCCCCCAACTCGCTGGCATGCAAGCGGTCTCGTTTGGCATCTCGCGCGACGGTGCACGCGCGCTGATTCTCGCCATGACCGAACTCGGGCCGAGACTGTTTGTCGCCGGCATCGTGCGCGCAGACGGCGTGCCGACCCAGCTCGGGCCGCTCGTGTCGCTTCCGATTGCGCAGTCGTCGAGGCCGCTCGACGCGACCTGGGTTGACGACAACTCGGTTGCGTCTCTCAGCGTGCTGTCGGGCGAAGACGTGTCAACGGTGACGGTGTACGAAATCGGTGGCCCCTCGAAGACATTCGGCTCTGTGGCCGGAGGAGTTGCCATTGTCGGCGGCAACGACGGCAGCGCCGGACTTCGCGTTCTTACCAGCGAGGGCGCCATCTATCGCTCGCGCGGCAACGGATGGGCCGATTTCGGCACGACCGTCGCGTTCATCGCTACCCAGCAGTAGGTTCTCCACCGATCATCTCGTGGCGCCGCTCGCACCGTCACTACCGTGCTGTCATAGTTCATGCTTTCGTCGT
>JANONY010000293.1:0-1524 GCA_031421055.1 Actinomycetes bacterium
CTCCATCGACTCGAACAGCGGCGGGCTGATGCGCTTGCCGCTCAGGGCGGTGCGCAGCGCGCCGAACGCGAGCCGCGGCTTGAGCCCGAGACCATCGATCAATGCAACGCGCAAGGCCGCCTCGATGCTCGCGTGCTGCCAATCGGTGAGCGGCGCGAGTGCGGCGATCGCGGCGTCGAGCACGGCGGGGGCTTCGTCGCCCGGAAGGGCATCAGCCTCGTACTCAAAGGCGTCATCGGCCACGAACAGGAACGACAGCAGCTCTGGCGCTTCGCCGAGAAGCTGCATGCGCTCCTGAATGAGAGGCGTGGCAAGGCGCAGCAGATCACGATCGGCGGCGGTGCTTACCGCAGAGCCGAGGTACGGCTCGAGACGCGAGGCGAGATCGTCGACCGTCAACAGTCGGATGTGGTCACCATTGATCGACTCGGCCTTCTTCACATCAAAACGGGCCGGATTCGGGTTCACATCGGTCACGTCGAATGCCGCGACCATCTCGGCGATCGAGAACACGTCGCGGTCGTGGGTGAGCGACCACCCGAGCAGCGAGAGGTAGTTGACGAGTCCCTCGGGAATGAACCCTCGGTCGCGGTGGTGGAACAGATTCGACTCTGGGTCGCGCTTCGAGAGCTTCTTATTGCCCTCCCCCATCACGTACGGCAGGTGCCCGAATCGCGGCACGAACTCGGTGACGCCGATCGCGATGAGCGCCGTGTACAGCGCAATCTGGCGTGGTGTGCTCGAGAGCAGGTCTTCGCCGCGCAGCACGTGCGTGATGCCCATCAGCGCGTCGTCGACCGGGTTCACAAAGGTGTACAGCGGGGCGCCGTTGGGCCGCACGACGACGAAGTCACTGAACGAGCCGGCCGGGAAGGTGATCTCGCCGCGCACGAGGTCGTCGAAGCTGAGGTCGCTGTCGGGCACCCGCAAGCGAAGGGCGGGCTCGCGGCCCTCTGCACGCAAAGCGGCGCGTTCGGCCTCGGTGAGGTCGCGCTCAAAATTGTCGTAGCCCTGCTTCGGATCGCGGCCGTTGGCAATGTTGCGCGCCTCGATCTCCTCGCCGGTGGCGAAGCTCTCGTACAGGTGTCCGCTGGCCTTGAGCTTCTCGATGACTTCTGCATAGATGTCGGATCGCTGCGACTGTCGATAGGGCTCGTTCGGCCCCCCGACATCGATGCCTTCATCCCAGTCGAGGCGCAGCCAACGCAGCGCGTCGAGCAACTGCAGGTAGCTCGCTTCGCTGTCTCGCGCCGCATCCGTGTCTTCGATGCGCAACACGAGCTTGCCGCCCGTGTGCCTGGCGTAGGCCCAGTTAAACAGGGCGGTGCGAATGAGGCCGACGTGCGGCGTACCGGTCGGAGAGGGGCAGAAGCGAACGCGAACGTCGGTTCCGGTGGCGGTGCTGAATGGGGCAGACATTGCCGCCAATTCTACGGCTGCGATCGCTCGCAGCCGCCGCGCTCGGAGCAGGAGGTAGGGGGTGGTGATCAATGGCGCGATGGGAATCGCCACGATGACGCCGGA
>JANONY010000294.1:0-3491 GCA_031421055.1 Actinomycetes bacterium
TCTTGATGCATACACCTCGTAGATTCCGTCGGGAAGTGCCGCAAGCGAACCGGTGAGCGTCTCTGTAGTCACGGCGTAGTTCACATTGTTAGGAACTTCGCTGTAGGCCGTCAAAGTGAGGTTTACGCCGGTAGAAGTACCCGTGTTGACTACGGATCCGTATCCGGCCACGGCCTTAACTTCGAGCGTGTCTCCGAGAGTGTCTGAGAATATGGAAGACCCACCGATCCAAGCGGACCTGAGCTGCCACATAGCGTTGTCGCCGGTCACGCTGAATGACGACGAGCTGTCACTTCGATTGTGAGATGCGAGGGCTGGCGCGGCGCCCACTGCTAGAAGGGCGCTGGCTGCGATCACGGCGACTACAGCGCGGAGCTTGGTGGAGATCATCGGGTCCCTACGGGTCGGGCAAAGGGGAGCGCGTCAAGAGATCGAACTCGTGGCAAAATCTATCAGCCAGAACGTCACGGGCTCTATAGCCCTGATATCCCTTCTTCAGGGGGTCACTTTCGCATTTCAGTCAAAGTCGAGGCTGAGTTTACGAAGCAGACCGGCGAGCCGCTCCTGGTCGGCGAGCGACAGCGCCTCGAGTAGCTCCGCCTCGCTCTCGAGCAAGTCGCTGATGGCGCGGTCGACCCGCGCTTGCCCGGCGCCCGTCATCGTGACCAGAACGCCTCGGCCGTCGTTGGGGTCGGTGCGGCGCTCGACCAACCCGCGCTCGACGAGGCGGTCGATCCGGTTCGTCATGGTGCCGCTCGACACCAAAGTCTGCAGCAGTAGCGCCTTGGGGCTCAGCTCGTACGGCGCGCCAGCCCTGCGCAGCGCGCTGAGCACGTCGAACTCCCACGATTCGAGATCGGATGCGGCGAACGCAGCCCGCCGAGCGCGCTCGAGATGGCGCGATAAGCGTCCAACTCGCGACAGAACCTGTAGCGGCGAGAAGTCGAGATCGGGGCGCTCGCGGGCCCACGCGTCGACAATGCGGTCGACCTCGTCGCTGGTGGGGGGCATCCCCCCATTATCCCGCCACCTACCAAATGCAGGTGCGAGCAGGGCGGTGCTCCGAATCTGCGGGCGCGACGCGCGTGGGCGGATGCGGATTACCTGCATTTGGCACGGGGCGCCGCGGGCGGGCGCGGGGGCCGGGGCGCGCGCGAGCGACACGCACTGGCGCGTCTGGCAGAATGGTTCACCGCGGGTGACCGCGATCCGCCTTGGTGTAACGGCAGCACGACAGCCTTTGGAGCTGTTAGGACTAGGTTCGAATCCTGGAGGCGGAGCGAGCAAAATAGAGGAGTGAAGTGACCGACGCACATCTCATAGTCATCGTGCTCGCGGCTGGCGCAGGCACACGGATGAAATCGGCCAAGCCGAAGGTGCTGCATCCGCTCGCCGGTGTTCCGCTCATTGGCCACGTGCTCGCGACGGCTCGAGCCCTCGAACCGGCGCAG
Organism: Actinomycetes bacterium; assembly: GCA_031421055.1. Lineage (GTDB taxonomy): Bacteria > Actinomycetota > Actinomycetes > Actinomycetales > Microbacteriaceae > Conyzicola. The sequence goes on from JANONY010000294.1 coordinate 1,452, forward strand.
GTCGTCGCGGTCGTGCGGCACGAACGCGACCGCGTCGTCGGCATGATCACCGAGCTGATGCCAGAAGTCACGATCGTCGATCAAGACGAGGTTGCCGGCACTGGCCGCGCGGTCGAGGTCGCGCTCGCGGCACTCCCGGCCGACTTCACCGGCGAGGTAGTCATTGTCAGCGGTGACGTACCGATGCTCGACGCCGACACGCTCACCGAGCTCATCGCGCAGCACCGGGCGGCCGCGAGCGCGGCGACGCTGCTCAGCGCCATGCTCGACGACGCGAGCGGCTACGGCCGTGTCGTGCGGGCGGCCGACGGCAACCTCGACCGCATTGTCGAGCACAAAGACGCCAGTGACAGCGAGCTCGAGATTCTGGAGATCAACTCCGGCACCTACGTGTTCTCTGTTGCGCCGCTGCGTGAGCAGCTCGCGCTGGTCGGCACCGATAATTCGCAGAACGAAAAATATCTGACGGATGTCGTGGCCCTTCTGCGCGAAACCGGCGCCGCCGTCGCCGCCATGCCCGCTCGCGCCGCGTGGATCGTTGCTGGCATCAACGACCGCGTACAACTGAGTGAGGCGGCGCTGCGCATGAACGCGCTGATCGTTCGCGGCCACCAGCTCAACGGCGTCACGATTCACGACCCGGCAAGCACCTGGATCGACCTTGGCGTCACTATCGGCGAAGACGCCGAGCTGTTGCCTGGTACCCAACTCAAGGGCGCGACGACGATCGAGCGCGACGCAATTATCGGCCCAGACACCACGCTGACCGACTGCGAGGTGCGGCAGGGTGCGACCATCTCGCGCACGGACGGCACGCTGGCCGTGGTTGGTGCGTGGGCATCCGTCGGTCCTTTTGCCTACCTTCGCCCTGGCACGGTGCTCGAAGCGGATGGCAAGATCGGCACCTTCGTCGAGACGAAGAACTCGACGATCGGCAAGGGCAGCAAGGTGCCGCACCTGAGCTACATCGGCGACACGACTGTCGGCGAGCACTCGAACGTTGGCGCAGGCACGATCACCGCCAACTACGACGGAGTGACAAAGGCCGCGACTGTCGTCGGCTCGCACGTGCGAACCGGCTCTCACAACGTGTTCGTTGCCCCGGTTAGAATTGGCGACGGAGCCTACACAGGCGCGGGCACGGTGGTTCGCAAGAATGTTCCGCCGGGCGCGCTCGCTATCAACGTTGCTCCGCAGCGCAACATGGAGGGCTGGGTCGAAGCCAACCGCGCTGGCACGGCAGCTGCCACCGCTGCGGCTGCTAGCACCTCCTCCGAAAGCACGAGCGAGTAGAGAGCAGGGCACGTGTCCGAGATCAAAGTCACTGGGCAAAAGCGACTGGTGATTGTCTCGGGGCGCGCGCATCCGCAGCTCGCCGTCGAGGTGGCAGCAGAGCTCGGCACCAGCGTCGTGCATACCGACGCCCGAACTTTCGCCAACGGCGAGATCTACGCGCGCTACGACGAGAGCGTCCGCGGCGCTGACGTCTTTGTGATCCAGTCGATGCCCGCCCCGCTGAACGAGTGGATCATGGAGCAGCTGATCATGGTCGACGCCCTCAAGCGCGCCTCGGTCAAGCGCATCACCGTCGTGGTGCCCTTCTACCCGTACGGTCGCCAAGATAAGAAGGGCCGCGGTCGAGAGCCAATCAGCGCGCGCCTGATGGCCGACCTGTACAAGGCAGCGGGAGCCGACCGCATCATGAGCGTCGACCTGCACGCTGCGCAAATTCAGGGCTTCTTTGACGGACCCGTCGACCACCTCTTCGCCATGCCCGTGCTGCTTGAGCACTTCAAGAAGCTCGATAACTCGAAGCTCACCGTGGTATCGCCAGACATGGGGCGCGTGCGCGTAGCCGATATCTGGAGCGATAAGCTCGGCGCCCCGCTCGCGATTATCCACAAGCGGCGTGACCCGATGGTCGCGAACCAGGTGTCGGTGCACGAAATTGTTGGCGAGGTCGAGGGGCGCGTCTGCCTCATCGTCGATGACCTGATCGACACCGGCCGCACGATCGCGAAGGCCGCAGAGGCACTCAAG
>JANONY010000295.1:0-1853 GCA_031421055.1 Actinomycetes bacterium
GGCTGGCTCGCAGACCGCGTCGGGGCAGAGCAGGGCAGCATTCTCGATCGCTCTGGCGCCGTGCTCGGCACGCACCGGGGCGCGCTCGCCTTCACCGTCGGGCAGCGCAAGGGCCTATCCATCGGCTTCCCAACCGACGACGGCATGCCGCGTTTCGTGCTCGAGGTGCAACCCAAAACCAACACGGTGGTGGTCGGTCCGAAAGCGGCATTGGCGCTGGCCGAAGTCGCCGGCTCTTCGTTCAGCTGGGCCGGGAGGCCGCCCGCTGACCCCTTCACCCCGTTCGACTGTGAGGTGCAGATTCGCGCCCACGCCGATCCGGTTCCTGCGGTGGCGGTGGTTTCGACTGGCTCAACCGGCATCAGTGAGCTCGTGGTTCGGCCAAACACCCCGCTGATCGGCGTCGCTCCAGGACAGACCGCTGTGATCTACGTCGGCACGCGCGTGCTCGGGCAGTGCACGATCGCGCGCACCGTCAGCGCCGTGCCGACCCCCGCCTAGCGCCGGCCGCGCGTCACCCGAGCGTCAGAGCCGATCCCTAGACTTACCCCATGGATCTCGCGCAGGCCCGGTCTGAAGCCGAAACTCTCACCACCCGCATCCTTGAGCTGCGCGACGCGTACTACGAGCGCGACGAGGTGCTCGTCAGTGACGCAGAGTACGACCAGTTGCTGCACCGCCTCGACGAACTCGAGCGTTTGCACCCAGAACTGCAGTCGCACGACTCTCCGACCCAGACGGTTGGTGGCCGCGCAGCGACCACGTTGTTCGCTCCCGTGCAGCACGCAGAGCGCATGCTCAGCCTCGACAATGTTTTCTCCATCGACGAGTTTCGCGCCTGGGGTGCCCGCGTTGAACGTGACTCCGGGCGAGAAGTTCACTACCTGTGTGAACTCAAGATCGACGGTCTCGCTCTCAACCTCCGCTATGAGCGAGGCGTGCTGGTCAGCGCCGCGACGCGGGGCGACGGAGTCGTCGGCGAAGATGTCACCCAAAACGTCGACTTCCTGACGATGATCCCTCGGCGGCTCGCTGGCACGGGGCACCCGCCAATCGTTGAGGTGCGTGGTGAAGTCTTCTTCCCGGTTGCGGCGTTCAAGGCGCTCAATGCAGAACAGGCGGCCGCGGGCGAGCGGGTGTTTGCGAATCCGCGCAATGCTGCCTCCGGCTCGCTTCGGCAGAAGGCAGAGGGAAAGAACGCGGCGGGGCTCGACCTCATGCACCGACGACTGTCGCGCTTGCGCATGCTCGTGCACGGCATCGGCGCGTGGGAGCACCCGCCCGTCGCGGCGCAGAGTGAGGTGTACAAACTTCTTGCCACGTGGGGACTCCCGACCAGCACGCACGTCGCGGTCACCACCTCGCTCGACGAGGCCGCGAAGTACATCGAGCACTACGGTGCAGCGCGCGACAGTTCGGCCGACAACCCTGTCGAGCACGAGATCGACGGCGTGGTCGTCAAGGTCGACGAGCTCGCGCTGCACGCCGAGCTTGGCGCAACCAGCCGCGCGCCACGGTGGGCGATCGCCTATAAGTACCCGCCAGAGCAAGTGAACACCAAGCTGCTCGACATCGTCGTGAGCGTCGGCCGTACCGGGCGTGCCACGCCGTTTGCGGTAATGGAGCCGGTGCATGTCTCTGGCTCCGTCGTTCGGCAGGCGACCCTGCACAACCAAGACGTCGTCATGGCGAAGGGTGTGTTGATCGGCGAAACCGTCGTGCTTCGCAAGGCGGGCGATGTGATTCCAGAAGTGCTCGGACCAGTCGTCGAACTGCGCGACGGCTCCGAGCGCGCCTTCGTGATGCCGACCCACTGCCCAGAGTGCGGCACCGCCCTTGCTCCGGCCAAAGTG
>JANONY010000296.1:0-6839 GCA_031421055.1 Actinomycetes bacterium
AAGTGACGGTCGATGCGATCGGCAACCTCGTGTGCACCGTCGTCATTCCTGCCACCTACACCCCGGTCTCGACCAGCGGCGGCACGACCACCGGCACTGCGGGCGGCGGACAGTCGACGACTGGACTGGTGTTCCCATCAGGTCCGACCGCACCGGCGCTGACGCCGTCGCCTCGCCTGTTCCTCTCGCCCAACCACGGCGGCGCGAACGCCCCGACGACGGTGGGCGTCGACTACCTAGGAGCGAGCCAGACGGTGCAGATTGCCGCCTTCGCCTCAATCGACGCTACCGGGGCGGCGCTCGCGGGCGCGGTGTCGGCAACGGCGAGCCCGTGTGGATGCCTCATTGCGCCGTTCACGGTGCCAACCGGAACGCGGTCTATCGCGGCCCTCAGCTCTGCGGGCACCGTCATCACGCTGGCCAGGTGGTATGCCGACGACACCACCCCGCCGGTCGTCACCGGTACGCTCGACCGGCTACCAGACTCTGCCGGCTGGTACAACCACCCGGCCACGATCGCCTGGACGGCAACAGACGCGGCGGATGCCTTCGTCGCCGCCCCCGCCGCCACAGCCGTGACCACCCAGGGCCTCGACATCGCCTACACGTCTGCGCCGGCGTGCGACTCCAACGGTAACTGCGCCAGCGGAACCGTTGTCGCCTCGCTCGACTCAACTCTCCCGACCGTCGCCGCGGCCGCGTTCGGCGCGAACCCGCTTGCCGTTGGCAGCCCGGTACTCGTCACCGCCGCGGCCAGCGACGCGCTGTCGGGCGTCGTCTCCGGCGAGATCTGGATCGACAGCGACCCGGGCGTCGGTAACGCTGTGCCGCTCGCGATTGCGAGCCCTGGCGTGCTTGGCGTGACGCTTTCTGGGATGGCTGTCGGCATCCACACGGTTGGGGTTCGTTCGCTCGATGCGGCAGGCAACTGGTCAGTCGCGGCGACCTCGCTTCTCGTTGTGTACGACCCGGCCGGCGGTTTCGCGACCGGCGGCGGCTGGCTGGTGCCGGGCGGTGCAACCTCCGACTCCGGTGATCTTCTGCCGCGCCTCGACGGCACGAGCAAAGCTAACTTCGGATTCGTCGTGCGCTACGAAAACGGCGCCTCGACGGTGCCGAGCGGCAGTTTCGAGTTCCACTACAAGGTGGGCCAGTTCGACCTGTCGTCGGCTGGATACGACTGGCTGGTCGTCACGAACTCGCAGTGGGCGCACTTCAATGGCTCGGTGACGCTCAACGGCGGGAGCGCGGTGTACCCGATCTCCGTCTCGGTGCGCGACTCGAACAAGACGGGCACGCCCGACCGCTTGGTGCTCAAGGTGTACGCGCCGGGCGCCGACCCGCTCACTGCGTCGCCGATCTACCAGGCGAGCGGCGACGTCAGCGGTGGAAATGTGGTGCTGCACAAGGGGTGATCGCTGGCCCGGGGCGAGGCTCGTAGCAGGCGTCAGCTCGATGTGCTGCGTCGCCCCGCTCACTCGACCTAGCGCAGCAGCAATGCCGGCGAGCACTGACATCGACGTCGAGACGTTGGAGTTTGCCGGGTTCTCGTCGTCGGCATGCAGTTCGGCAGCGCGTGACGCTCGTGGGTTTGCGACCATCAAAGAGACGGTGTCGGCGGGGCTGCGTGAGCTTGCGGCAACTGCTGCTTGACAGCGCGAGATCGAGCGCATGACCTTTGGTTCGTTTGACCTGCTGGCCGATAAGCAGGCCAGGCTCGACTACGTCACCAGGCGAACTGTCGAAGGACTCAGCAAACGCGACATCATCCGCGAGGTCTACCACCCCATCGCCCCCTCGAAAAACGTGACCCGAATCTCGAGTTGACAACTATAGGAGCATCAACGCGATGGCCGAATCGCTCTTCGCGACGGTGAAGACCGAGTTCTATTACCGCCGCCGCCGGCACGCCTCGCTCGGGCAGATCAGCCCGGTCGACTTCGAACTGCAATACTCAAACCAGACCGCGGAACTTCAACGAGCCGCATACCCCGGTGTCCACCAACCGGGGGCAAGGGCACAGGGACGACTGTGCAACTGGTAAGGAAGAACCATGAAATCTATGGCGAGGCTGGGATACGCGGCGATCGGGTTTGCGATCGCTTGTGCCCTGACGGCAATTACGGTCGGCGTGCAGCTCTATCTGCGGGGAATCGAGGTGGATGACGCCGGATCGATCGGTTTCATCACTCCTGCCGAGAGCATCCTGCTGATCGGCGGTGCTGCGGCCGCTCTCATTGCGGCGCTGGTCGGTTTGCTGATCCTACGGCGCTCTCGCGGCTGATCGGCGATGGTTCGCGCGGACAATAGTTGGGGTTCTCGGATCGAGCCACCGGCCCAGACCCGGACCAGCTGACAACGAGGCGGCAGGCCGGCGTCCCCGGTTGCAGCGCTCAAGACAAACTCACGAAAGGTGCTTCCATGAAAGTCATCTCCCCGACCGAAGATGTCTTCCGTGCGCACGAGCCATTCGCCCAGTCGTCAGAGGAAGTACTTGCGCAGCTGAACTCGACGCGTCACGGCCTCAACGCCGCTGCCGCGGAGAAGCGCTTGCGCGCTTCCGGGCCGAATTGTCTGGCTGCCGCTCCCAAGAAGAACCCGATTCTGCAGTTTCTGGGCCATTTCAACGACGTGCTTATCTATGTGCTGCTGGCCGCCGCGGTGATAAAGCTGATCTTCGGCGATTGGGTCGATGCCTCGGTGATCATTGCTGTCGCCGTGATCAACGCGGTGATTGGCTACGTGCAAGAGGGTCGGGCCGAGAGAGCCCTTGACGGTATTCGCATGATGCTCTCGCTGCACGCGCAGGTTCGCCGTGACGGGGTGTGGAGTGATGTGAACTCCGAAGTGTTGGTGCCCGGCGATATTGTGCGAATGAAGTCCGGCGACAAGGTGCCCGCTGATGTGCGCCTCATCGAGGCGGTCAATTTGCGGGCGGAGGAGTCCGCCCTCACCGGCGAATCGGTTCCCGCTGACAAGAAAATTAGTCCCGCGGCCGCCGATGCCGGGATTGGCGACCGGCACAGCATGCTCTACGCGGGCACCCTCATTGCCACCGGACGCGGAAGAGGCGTTGTCACGGCGACTGCCGCCGATACCGAAATTGGGCGCATCCAGTCGATGATCACGGGAGTGCACCGTCTTGATACGCCGCTCACGCGGCAGCTCGACTCTTTCGGCAAGAGGCTGTCGCTACTCATCCTCGGCGTAGCCGCGATAATGCTCGTGATCGGGCGTCTCCTGCACCAACAAGACGGTAAAGACCTACTCTCGGCGGCCATTGGATTCGCGGTTGCGGCTATCCCCGAGGGACTGCCGGCGCTTGTCACCATCACCTTGGCTCTTGGCGTGCAGCAGATGGCTAGACGTCGAGCCATCGTTCGTAAGCTGACTGCGGTCGAGACGCTCGGCTCGGTCACGACAGTCTGCTCCGACAAGACCGGCACCCTCACGCGCAATGAGATGACGGTACGTAGCGTCGTCACCAGAGCCGGTCACTACCAGGTCACCGGTATCGGATACGAGCCGATCGGTGCGATCGACTTCAATGGCGCACCCACTTCGCTTGACACCCGCGCCGACCTTAACGAACTCGTCACGGCTTTTGCGGTGTGCAACGACGCCAGAGTTATGGAGGAGAACGGCCAGTGGCGGGTCGTCGGCGAACCGACCGAAGGGGCACTGCGAACTCTCGCCCTTAAGGCCGGCTTTGATTCCGCCACCTTCAAGCGGATCGGGGTCATACCGTTTGAGTCCCACAGTAAGTTCATGGCCACGCTGAACCGCACCGGCGACGGTCATCGCATTTTCCTGAAGGGCGCCCCTGATGTGCTTGTGGGTCGCAGCAGCCATGAGCTAGGCGCTGACGGACAGCCGAAGACGGTCGATGTGGCTTTCTGGAATGCCGCGGTCGATGAGCTCAGCGCGCAAGGCTTGCGCGTGCTTGCCGCCGCAACCGTTGTTCCTCACGACGACAGCGTCGATCTGCGCCCAGAAGACGTCGATAGCGGACTGTTGTTTCTTGGGGTGGTTGGTATCGTCGACCCTCCTCGGCCGGAGGCGATCAACGCGATCGCCACCATGCACGCCGCTGGCATCAGGGTGAAGATGATCACCGGTGACCATGCGGGCACGGCTCGGGCCATCAGTCGCGAAATGGGCATCACCGATGACGAACACGCACGGGTGATCACCGGCGTGGAGTTGGAAGCGATGAGCCAAGACCAACTGATCCGGATCGTTCGCGACGTTGACGTGTATGCCCGCACCAGCCCCGAGCACAAACTTCGGATCGTGAAAGCGCTACAAGCCCACAAAGAGGTTGTGGCGATGACCGGCGACGGTGTCAACGACGCCCCAGCCTTGACCCGTGCCGACATCGGTGTGGCAATGGGCATCAAGGGCACCGAGGCGACAAAAGAGGCTGCCGACATTGTGCTCGCCGACGACAATTTCGCCACCATCGAACGGGCCATCAAAGAGGGGCGGCGAATCAGAGACAACTTGCAGAAGTCCATCGTTTTTCTTCTGCCGACCACAGCGGCGCAGTCGCTGGTAATTCTGACCGCGGTGTTGTTCGGGTTCACCTTGCCGCTCCAACCCACGCAGATTCTGTGGGTTAACTTGATCACGGCCGTCACTCTCTCGCTCGCGCTTGCGTACGAGCCTGCCGAACCAGGGTTGATGCTCCGCCGGCCGCTCATGCCCGGAGGATCTTTGCTCGGAAGAGGGTATCTTGGGCGAATTGTCTGGGTGGCAGCACTCATCAGCGGTGCCACCACCGCAGTGTTTTTTCTCGAGAGTGCGGCTGGCGCTTCTCTAGCTGAAGCCCAAACCACTGCGGTGACCATGCTCACTCTCAGTCAACTCGTGTACTTGTTCAACTCACGCTTCCTCCACGGTTCGAGCCTGAACTTGGCCGTGCTGCGCGGTAACCCGGTGGTCTGGATCTCTGCCGGCGCTCTCCTGATTCTTCAGCTCGTTTTCGTCTATGCCCCGTTCATGAATCTCTGGTTCCACTCAGCCCCTCTCGGCCTGGGCGAGTGGGGCTACACCTTCGGGCTGTCACTGGCGATATTCTTGCTCGTTGAGATAGGCAAGGCGATCGAACGGGTTAGTGAGCGCCGGCAGCGGTGACTGTTCTGCTCTGGCGTGGTGCAAGCGCCTAGGGATTTCAGACAGTGGGCCCTCATAAAATTGGGGGTGCTACTGAAAGAGAGACCGCAGAATGACCGCATCACGACGACGGTTCAGCCAGGAGTTCAAGGACGAGTTGTGTCAGGAGATGATCTCCACCTCGAAGCCGAGCAGGGAAATCGCTGAGTCGTACGGTCGAGCGGGCTAACACCAGAAAACAACCCTCCGAACGCACCGGGGGGACTCAGTAACCGACGCGCACCTCGCGAACCTTGCCGCGACATCCAATGCGGTGTTGGCGACGCTCGATCGCGGTATCGTCTCCCTGCTCTCGGCGGGCGATCGCTGGCACGTCGTCGTTCTTCCGCAACTCCGCCGGCACCGCAGGCGACAATGGAGCATGCGCATCGAGATTCTCCACATCGAAGAGTGCCCGAACTGGGTCGAGGCTGGCGCGCGGGTCGAGGCAGCGCTTGTCGAACTCGGTCGTGCGGGCGTCGGGCTCACCTACCGCCTACTGCAGTCGAGCGAGGATGCTGCCGACGTCGCCTTCGCGGGCTCGCCGACCATCCTGCTCGACGGAGTTGACGCGTTCCCGACCGACGGCCAGACCTCGGAGCTTGCCTGCAGGGTGTACTGGACGGAGTCCGGCCTTGCCGGTCTGCCTACCGTGGCTCAGCTCGTCGAGGTGATGCAGGCGCGCACTTCGCTTTAGGGTATTTATCTATCGGAGACGAGTCATCGGCCGAACAGCGCGACAACGTGCTGAGTTTTGAGGCGCACCTGAAGAAGACGCTGACGACCAACGAGCCGGCAGATCAGGTCGCGTTGCTTCTAGGCCTGGCAAGCGAGGCGCGCACTCGTGACGTGCGGGTTGACGTCGTTGGCGCGAAGCCCCCGATTGCGTGTGCGTCGAGAAGTCAACGTCAATCGCGTTTCGGTGGACGACTGGGCGGAGGCTAGGCTGGGAAGAACAAACGCTGGCCGCAGAAGAAGGAGAATCAGTCATGGCGAATCCCACCGTCAACAGACCCTCCGACCTGTTGCGCGCGCACCGCGACGAGGTGATCGCGATCACGGAGCGCCACGGTGGATCCGAAGTCTTGGTGTTCGGCTCGATTGCACGCGGTGAAGACACGGTAGGTTCCGACGTCGACTTGATCGTCACGTTTGCGCCTGGTTCGGCAAGTCTCGCCGACGTCATTTCACTCGAAGACGAACTTGCCGCGGTGCTGGGCGTGCCGGTGGATGTGGTCAGCTCAGGGGCAGAGCGAATCGCGGTTGTCATGCGCCACGCCGTCGCGCTCTAGTCCCAATGGCAGAGCAAAGCTGGGCACGTCGCCAAGAGACGTTATCGGCGATCGAGCGACGGCTCTCTGTCTGTGTTCGACTTGGAGCTGACGGCAGGGACCTCTTCTTCGGCATTGACGAGCGAACTCGCTACGCGGCCCACAGCGCCCTGATCCAGCTTGGCGAGGCTGCCAAAGACCTTCCCGAGCAATTCCGAAACTTGCACCCGGATGTGGATTGGCGCCCCATGATCGCCATGCGCAACCGAGCTTCGCATGCGTACGACCTCATCGACTGGGAAATCATTTGGACCACCATCACCAAGGACGCACCGATTGCCCTCGAGGCAGTTCGCCGGATTCTCAGCGACGAGTTCGACGCGTAGTCGCGCGCTAACGTCGACGGCAGCGCAA
>JANONY010000297.1:0-7465 GCA_031421055.1 Actinomycetes bacterium
CACGCAGAAAAAGGCGTACCGCCACTCGGGTTACCCGGGCGGACTGCGCGCCACCACCTACGCCGAGCTGCTTGAGAAGCACCCGACGCGCGCCGTCGAGAAGGCCGTTCGCGGCATGCTGCCGAAGAACTCGATCGGTCGCGCGCAGCTCACGAAGCTCAAGATCTATGTCGGTGCTGAGCACCCCCACGCGGCGCAGTAGCCCAAGACGTACACCCTCTCCCAGGTCGCCCAGTAGCGCCGGCTCTAGAAACTTAAAGGACTACATAATGGCGAACATCGCAGACAGCATCGAAGAGCTTCCCGAGGGCATCACGACCACCGAGGGCAACTACACCACCGAGAGCGCACCCGAGGCAGCCCCCAAGGCTCCCCGCGCCGTGCTCAACGTTCCAGGCGCGGCCGTTGGGCGACGCAAGCAGGCCATCGCCCGCGTGCGCATCAAGCCAGGCGCTGGAACCATCACGGTCAACGGCCGTGAGTTCGAGGAGTACTTTCCGAACAAGCTGCACCAGCAGCTCATCAACGACCCGTTCAAGGTTCTCGATCTCATCGGCAGCTACGACGTGATCGCGAAGATCACGGGCGGCGGTCCTTCGGGGCAGGCTGGTGCGATGCGCCTCGCGATCGCTCGTTCGCTCAACGAGATCGACCGCGAGAACAACCGCCCAGCCCTCAAGAAGGCCGGCTTCCTGACTCGTGACGCTCGCGTCATCGAGCGCAAGAAGGCTGGTCTCAAGAAGGCCCGCAAGGCGTCGCAGTTCTCGAAGCGCTAGTCGACTCGGCGGCTGGCAGCCACCATGGCGCGGCTTTTCGGTACTGACGGCGTACGCGGTCTCGCCAATCGTGAGATCACGGCGGAGCTTGCGCTCACCCTCGCTCAGGCGGCTGCTGTGGTGCTCGGCAAGGGTCACGTCGCCGACGGTCGACGCGCCTCTGGGCGCCGTCCGGTAGCCGTGATCGCTCGCGACCCGCGCGTGAGTGGCGAGTTCATCTCTGCCGCGGTCGCTGCTGGGTTGTCGAGTTCTGGCGTGGACGTGTATGACGCTGGCGTGATCCCGACCCCGGCTGCTGCCTTTTTGATTGCTGATTTCAAGGCCGATTTTGGGGTGATGATTTCTGCGTCGCACAACCCGGCGCCAGACAACGGCATCAAGTTTTTCGCATCCGGCGGCACAAAGCTGCCGGATGACGTCGAAGACCGCATCGAAACCGCGTTGACGCAGCCGAAGCTAGCACCGACGGGGCTCGAGGTTGGGCGCGTCCGACGGTTTGCCGATGCTGAAGATCGTTATGTCGTGCACCTGCTGTCGACCCTCACCAACCGTCTCGATGGCCTACACGTCGTTCTCGACTGCGCCAACGGAGCTGCAGCCGGCATCTCGCCACAGGTGTTCACGGATGCCGGGGCACGAGTGACGGTGATCGGCGCAGAACCCGACGGGTACAACATCAACGACGGGGTCGGCTCAACGCACCTTGACGTGCTGTCTGCGGCGGTGCTCGAGCACAAGGCCGACCTCGGAATCGCTCACGATGGCGACGCCGACCGGTGCCTTGCGGTTGACCACGAGGGCACCGTAGTCGATGGCGACCAGATCATGACGATCCTTGCGCTCTCGATGAAAGAACGCGGGACGCTGAAAGACAACACTCTTGTTGCCACGGTGATGAGCAACCTTGGCCTCATGCTCGCAATGGAGCAGAATGGCATCGCCGTGAAGCAGACAGCTGTCGGCGACCGCTATGTACTCGAGGAGCTGACCGAACACGGGTATAGCCTCGGCGGCGAGCAGTCTGGCCACGTGATCATGACCGAGTACGCGACGACGGGTGACGGCATCCTGACCGGTCTGCACCTCGCGGCCGAGGTAACCCGTACGGGCAAGACGCTCAAGCAGCTCGCCTCGGTGATGACGGTATTCCCTCAGGTGATGATCAACGTTCGCGGCGTGAAGCACCACGCTCTCGCCGGGCACGCCGTGATAGCCGGTGCGGTCGCGACTGCGGAGGCCGAGCTTGGCGATACGGGCCGCGTGCTGTTGCGCTCCTCAGGCACGGAGCCGATGGTGCGGGTCATGGTTGAGGCCGCCGACGAGGGCACGGCGCAGCGTGTCGCAGAGCACCTCGTAGCGGTCGTCAAGGTCGAGCTGAAGCACTAAATTTTGCGCAGCAGCACGGTGTCAACCGCGTGATTCGACGCCTTGCGCAGCACGAGTGATGCACGTGCCCGAGTCGGCAGAATATTTTGCACGAGATTGACTTCGTTAATGCTCGACCAGATCGATCGCGCCCGCGCGCGCGCTTCGTCTTCGCTCAGCCCGGCGAATTGGTGAAAGTACGAGGCAGGGTTCGTGAATGATCCGCGCTGGAGATTGAGGAACCGCTCTTCATACCACGTGGCGATGTCGCTCGTGCGGGCATCAACATAGATCGTGAAGTCGAACAAATCACTCACCGCGAGCCGGTGCCCAGCACTGGCTGGTTGCAGCACGTTAAGGCCTTCAACGATGAGCACGTCGGGGCGCTTCACGGCGATCTGCTGGCCGGGCACGATGTCGTACGAGAGGTGCGAGTAGACATTTGCGGTGACCTCCGGTGCGCCGCTCTTGATCTGGCTAACGAAGCGCAAGAGGGCGCGGCGGTCGTATGACTCCGGAAACCCTTTGCGCTCCATCAGGCCCCGGCGCTCAAGCTCTGCGTTCGGCAGCAGAAATCCGTCGGTGGTCACGAGCTCGACGTGCGGCGTACCTTCCCAATGCTCCAGCAGCTTGCGGATGAGGCGCGCAATCGTCGACTTGCCAACTGCGACAGAACCCGCGATTCCAATCACGAAGGGCGTGTTCGTTGAACTCGCGCCGAGGTATTGCGTCGTCGAGCGGTGCAACTCTTTCGCCGCATTGACGTACAAGCTCAGGAGCCCCGAGAGCGGCAGGTACACCTCGTTGACCTCCGTCAGGTCTAGGCGGTCGCCGAGGCCCTGAAGCTGCTCGATGTCTGCCGCGCTGAGCGGGGCCTCCATGGTCGGTGCGAGCGCCGCCCAGTCCTTGCGATCGATCTCGAAGAACAGCGAAAGGCTGCCGTTCTGTGTGTTCGACTCAGGCATTCCGAAAGCCTACTGCGCCGTCCCTCGGTGCCTCGGCGGCGGTCACGCGGTAAGTACCGTAAAATTCTTTACCATGTGCGGAATCGTGGGCTACGTCGGAAACAACCGGAGCATCGAGGTGCTCCTCGGGGGGCTTCGACGCCAAGAGTATCGCGGCTACGACTCCGCTGGCGTGGCCGTCATTGACGTTGACGGCCACCTAGATTCCCGCAAAAAGGCGGGAAAGCTCCAGGCCCTCGTCGACGAGCTTGAGGCAAACCCGATCAACGACGGGGCGACCGGCATCGGCCACACGCGCTGGGCAACGCACGGCGGTCCGACAGACCGTAACGCACATCCCCAGCTCGGCGACAACGGCAAGCTCGCGCTCATTCATAACGGCATCATCGAAAATTTCTTCGCGCTCAAAGAAGAGCTGCTCGCTGAAGGCGCGGTGTTCACGAGCGACACCGATTCCGAGGTAGCGGCGCTGCTGGTCGGCAAGGCCTACCAGGAAACGAAGGATGTTACTGAGGCGCTTCGCCAGGTGGTCGCCCGCCTGCACGGCGCATTCACCCTCCTCGTCGTGCACGAAGACCAACCGGGCGTCGTGGTCGGAGCGCGCCGCAACTCCCCGCTGGTGATCGGCCTTGGCGACGGTGAGAACTTTCTCGGCTCAGACGTTGCGGCGTTCGTCGAGCACACCCGTCGGGCCGTCGAGATTGGCCAAGACCAGATCGCCACGATCCGAACGGATTCGGTCACGGTCACCGACTTCGATGGCAACCCGGTCGAGACCAAGGAATACGAGATCAACTGGGATGCCTCCGCAGCCGAGAAGGGCGGATGGTCGAGCTTCATGGCCAAGGAGATCAGCGAAGAGCCGGAGGCGGTGGCGAAGACACTTCTCGGCCGGGTGGTTAATGAGACGGTGCGACTGGCAGAACTCGATCCCATCGGCGATGACGCGCTAAAGGCCATCGACCGAATTGTCGTGATCGCGTGCGGCACCGCCGCGTATGCGGGCATGCTCGGCAAGTATGCGATCGAGAAGTGGGCTCGTATTCCGGTCGACGTGGAGCTTTCGCACGAGTTTCGCTATCGCGATCCCGTGCTCAACGACCGCACCCTTGTCGTTTCGATCAGTCAATCGGGCGAGACGATGGACACGCTGATGGCAGTGAAATACGCCAAGGAGGCGGGGGCGCGCGTGCTCTCGATCTGCAACACCCAGGGTTCGTCTATCCCCCGCGAGTCCGACGCAGTGCTCTACACCCACGCCGGCCCAGAGGTCGCGGTCGCATCCACCAAGGCGTTCCTCGCGCAGGTGACAGCCCTCTACCTGCTCGGACTGCACATTGGCCAACTTCGCGGGAGTATCACTCGCGACGAGGTGGCCGCGGCTGCCGCTGAACTCCTCGACATTCCAGACAAGATCTCTGAGGTATTGCTTGCCTCGCAGTCGATCCGGCAGTTGGCGCACTGGATGACCGACACCAAGGCCGTGCTCTTCCTCGGCCGAAACGTCGGATACCCGATCGCGCTCGAGGGCGCCCTCAAGCTCAAAGAGCTCGCCTACATTCACGCTGAGGGATTTGCCGCTGGCGAGTTGAAGCACGGGCCGATAGCCCTCATCGAGCCGGGCCAAATCGTCTTTGTGATCGTGCCGAGCCCGCGTGACCCTTCATCGTTGCACCCGAAGGTCGTGTCTAACATTCAAGAGATCCGTGCGCGCGGTGCCAGAGTGATCGCGATTGCCGAGAAGGGCGACGCTGCCGTGCTGCCTTTCGCCGACGAAGTGATTCCGATTCCGCTAGCTGGGAGTTTGTTTGAGCCGTTTCTCGCGGTCGTGCCGCTGCACATTTTCGCGATGGAGCTCGCGGCAGCCAAGGGTCTCGATGTTGACCAACCGCGAAATCTCGCGAAGTCCGTCACCGTAGAGTGACCAGCGTCGAATGAACAGCGTCGAATGATCATTGGCATTGGCGTCGACGTCGTCGATCTTGCCCGGTTTGAACGGGCTCTCGACCGCACGCCGGCACTGAAGTCGCGATTGTTCGCCGATGCAGAGCTGAGCACGCCCTCGCGCGTGCTCTCGCTGCGCTCGCTCGCTGGTCGATTCGCCGCGAAGGAGGCGCTGATCAAGGCGCTCGGCGACTCGCACGGCGTGCAGTGGCACGACATGCAGGTAGTCTCTGACGACCACGGCAATCCGCACTTCGAACTGAGGGGCGCGGCGGCCGAGGTTGCTGCCGCGAGGGGCGCGGCGCACCTTCACCTGTCGATGAGTCACGACGCTGGTGTCGCCGTCGCCTACGTGGTGGTCGAGTCATGACGCGCCCGCTGCGCGAAGCGCGGATCGACATCGGAGCGATCGCTCGAAACGTCGCTGCGATTCGGGCGTACGCGGGCAACACCGCAGCGATGGTGATCGTCAAGGCGAACGGTTACGGGCACGGAGCGGTCGAGTCGGCCCGCGCCGCGCTCGAGGGCGGGGCAACGTGGCTCGGTGTGGTCGATATCGACGAAGCGCTTGAGCTGCGCACCGCCGGAATCACCGCGCCGATTCTGGCCTGGATTCACGACCCAGCGGCCGACTTCGCCGAAGCGATCTCGCGCGACATCGACCTCGGAGTCAACTATCTCGACCAACTTGAACGCGTCGCGGCAGCCGAGGGCCGTGCCAACGTGCAACTCAAGCTGGATACCGGACTCGGCCGCAATGGTGTTGTCGAGAGTCAATGGGCGGCAGTTTTTGAGCGGGCGGCGGCGCTCGAGGCGGCGGGGGCGATAAGACTTCGTGGCATCTTCAGCCACCTCGCAAGCGCGGGGTCGAGCGTCGACCATGCGCAGCTCGGCAAATTTCAATCGGCGCTCGGGCAGGCACGCGCGGCGGGCTTGACTCCAGAACTCGTGCACTTGACGGCGACCGGCGGCACTCTCGAACTGCCTGACGGCTGGTTCGGCCTGCTGCGCATCGGCATCGGCGCCTACGGGTTGACACCGTTCGAGCATGGCGAGAGGGTGCCGGTGACACTGACGCCCGCCATGCAGCTGAGCGCCGCGATCGTCTCGGTGAAGCGCGTACCTGCTGGTACGGGTCTGTCGTACGGCCACAGCTATGTCACGGAGCGCGAAACCACCCTCGCCCTCGTGCCGCTTGGCTACGGCGACGGCGTGCCGCGGCACGCCTCGAATGCCGGGCCAGTGAGTATCAACGGCGGCACCTACCGCGTGAGCGGTCGAATCGCCATGGACCAATTCATTGTCGACGTGGGTGATGACGAGGTCGCGGTCGGTGATCGGGCAGTGCTGTTCGGAAACGCGGCGGATGGTGTGCCCACCGCCGACGACTGGGCGGTGGCCGCCGAGACCATCAACTACGAGATCGTCACCCGCATCGGCGCCAGGGTGGTTCGTCGGTACGAGCGGTGATCGTCGCAACGCCAGAAGAAATGGCAGACCTCGGCGGTCGCGTCGCCGCGCAGTTGCGTGAGGGAGACCTCGTGACGCTCAACGGCGAGCTCGGCGCAGGCAAGACCACGTTGACTCGCGGCATCGGCGCAGCACTCGGAGTTCGTGGCGCCGTGACGAGCCCAACCTTCGTGCTTGCCAGAACCCATCCCAGGGCAGAGGGCGCCCCGCTCGTGCACGTCGACGCCTACCGGCTGTCGAGTGCGCTCGAGCTCGACGATCTCGACATCGACTTTGCGCAGTCGATTGTCGTCGTTGAGTGGGGCGCCGGCTTGCTTGACGGGGTAGCAGAGAACTGGCTGCAACTCGACATCGAGCGCCCGGCTGGCGGCAACCTCGATGACGAGGTGCAGCCACGGCAGGTGACCGTCACGGGGCACGGCGAGCGTTGGGCAGACCTCTCATGGTTGGCATCGGATTCGTGATTGGCTTCAGGGGTGCTACTCGCAATTGATACCTCGGCGGGCACGAGTGTCGCCATCGTCGACCGCGACGCCGGGGTGCTTGCCGCGCGCGACTCGTCGAACACGCGCGGTCACGCCGAGGCGATCGGTGACTTCATAGCCGAGTGCCTCGCCGAAGCCGGTATCAGCCCACGCGAACTCTCCGGTGTTGTCGCCGGAATGGGCCCAGGACCCTTCACGGGTCTTCGCGTCGGCATCGCCGCCGCGCGTGCTTTCGCGCTCGGCGTCGACAAGGCGGTCATCCCACTTATCAGCCACGACGCCGTCGCGTTCGGGCTCACCGAGCCGACTTTGGTGGTCACCGACGCTCGACGTCGTGAGGTGTATTGGGCGCTTTATGCTGGCAGCGACGCGCAGGGCCTGCCGGCACGGGTAGCCGGCCCCGCCCTCGCCAAGCCCGACGAGTTGGTCACCCCGGTCGGCACCGTAAGGCTTGAGGTCG
>JANONY010000298.1:0-2466 GCA_031421055.1 Actinomycetes bacterium
CATGGCGAGAGCTCGGTTCCAGAGATCGAGACTCATCGAGATATCGCCGCCGTCAATGCCATCGTCGCCGACCGAAACCATGCCGGCGTTGTTGACGAGAATGTCGGGGATGAGTTGCGCCACTTCCAACGCAGCGGACAGCGATGAGACTGCCTGCTCCGTCTCCAATCGACTCACGAACCCCGCGGCGTCAATGCCAGAGAGTCGCAGTTCGGCAACGCGCTCGTAGATGCGATCGGTCGTCGACGTCACAACCACCCGTGCCCCCAAGCCACCGAGCTCTTCGGCGACCGCGAACCCGATGCCCTCGCGGCCACCGGCCCCGCTGACAAATGCGGTATGACCGGTCAAATCGAACGCAGCGGTGAGGGGCACGCGCTCATCGTCGCACAGAAGATCCCAAAGCAAATGAAAGCCGAGGGTGGCCTCGCGGCGCACATGTGCTGATCGCCCGCTTCTCGACTCGACAGCGACGGGGCGAGCAGACCTTAGTCGGCGCGCTCGACGTTGGCCGTGATCAGTCGCAGCATTTCGGCGAGCTCATCCCGCTTTGCCGGGCTGACCGGACCGGCGATGTGCTGCTCTTGCAGGTTGAACGCCGGAAAGAGTTTGGCCATCAGGGTGCGGCCGGCGGTGGTCAGACTCACGATGACGAGTCGGCCGTCGGCTTCGCTTCGCTCGCGCACGAGCCATCCGCGCCCTTCCAGCGTCGACAGCACGCCCGTGAGGGTCGCCTTCGAGAAGCCGCCCTCTAACGCAATCTGGCGGGTCTCGATGGGCTCCCAGATCCAGGTGACCCACAGCACGACGAACGCGGTCCACGAAAGATTATGCTGCGACAGAACGGTGCGCTCGAAGTGATTTCGTACCGCGGTCGCTGCTCGAAAGAGGTTGGAGGCGACGGCCATAGCTGAATAGTCGAGCGGCAGTTGGCCAAGTTTCGCCTCAACCTGGCGCTCGGTTTCTGCGAGCGTGTGAGGACCGGCCATGACCTGATTTCCCTCCCGAACGCTCGCTATTCACTCTACCGACAGCGGGGGCTACTATTTTGTTTGTATCCAAACAATGTTGTGGAGGAACGAATTGGCTTCAACGACGAACGTCACGTTGTCTGACCTCGACCTGTTCGAAACGGGCAACCCCTGGGCCGCCTTCGACGAACTTCGCTCGAGCGCCCCGGTGCACTGGGACACCGAAGATGCCCCCAACCATGGCTTTTGGTCGCTCACCCGCTACCACGACATCGTCGGTGTGCTGCGCGATACCGATACGTTCTCGAGCGAGCGCGGCACCGTCAACCTCGAAGAGCTTGACGCCGAACAGATCGAGGCGCGCAAGTCGATGCTCGAGACCGACGGGGTGCGGCACCGCGCTCTGCGTCGGATGATGCAGGGCGAGTTCACACCAAGAGCGGTCGCCGGCTACGAGGCCTTCTTGCGCGGGCTCACCGCCACCACTCTCGACGCTGCCTTCGCCAAAGGCGAGTTCGACTTCGTCGCTGAGGTTGCAGCCGACTTTCCTATTCGCGTGCTCGCGAGGATGCTCGACGTGCCAGACTCCGACATCTACAAGCTCATCGACTGGGGCAACCGCATGGTCGGCAACACCGACCCAGAGCACACCGATGTGCTCGCCGACTCCGAAGAGAGCGAGAAGTATCGGCTTCTGCCGTTCCGCTCTCCCGCCGCGCTCGAGGTGTTCGAGTACGGCCGCGCTCTCGCTGACGAGCGCCGAGGAGGCGAGAAGGGCGACCTCGTCTCACGATTGGTCAACCAGGTGCCCGAGGACGGCATCCCGCTGTCTGAGCGTGATTTCAACAGCTACTTTCTGCTGTTGGTGGTCGCAGGCAACGAGACCACCCGTCACACGATCACTCACTCGATGAACTACCTCATTGACAACCCCGACCAGCTCGCCCTTCTGCAAGAGAGGCCGGAACTGATTCACTGGGCGGTCGAAGAGTTTCTGCGCCTCGCGAGCCCGGTGTACCACTTTCGCCGAACCGCAACAAGAGACACGGAGATCAACGGGCAGGCGATCAAAGAGGGCGACAAGGTCGTCACCTGGTTCGCTGCGGGCAACCGCGACCCAGAGGTCTTCTCAAACCCCTATCAGATGGATGTCACCCGCAATCCCAACGAACACATGGCGTTCGGGCGTGGAGGCCCGCACATGTGCCTCGGCAACGCCCTGGCGCGACTCGAGATTCGCATCATGTTCGAGAGCCTGCTGCCCCGCATTAGCAGCATGCAGACAACCGCCGAGGTCTCGAAGCTGCGCAGCAACTTCGTCAACGGCATCAAGCGGATGCCGGTGAGCGTGGAGCTAGCATGAACCGGCTCGCATGAGTCACGACGAGATTCACGCGCAGCCGCACCCGGTGTGGGGAGACGAGTCGCACGTCGTGCAGCTCGCGGTCGACTGGTCGGCGCAGCGGGTTGTGCGCCATACCGACCCGCTCTCGAC
>JANONY010000299.1:0-4785 GCA_031421055.1 Actinomycetes bacterium
CCGACGGATGGCAACTAGCCTGCACCACAAACGCGCACTCATCGATCAGGTCGGCCGCAAAAGCACTCGACGTTGAGATCGTCGAGGTGCCGATCGACGACCGCGGGCACCTCACCGGGCCAGCGTTGCGTGCGGTGCTCGAATCGCATCCCAACGTTTTTGCCGTGGTCGCCTCGGCCGGCACGACCAACGAGGGCCTCGTTGATGACCTGGTCGACGTGGCATCCGTCGCTCAAGATTTTGGGGTGTGGGTGCACGTCGACGGTGCCTACGGCGGTGCGGGTCTCGCCGCCCCCTCGGTGCGGCACCTTTTCGACGGCATCGAGCAGGCAGACAGTTTTATCGTCGACCCGCACAAGTGGCTGTTTGCGCCGTACGACTGCTGCGCGCTGGTGTACCGCGAGCCGGAACGCGCACGCGAGGTGCACACCCAACACGCAAGCTACCTCGACCACATCGATCGCGAGTCGTGGAACCCCGCAGACATGGCCCTGCACCTCTCACGGCGAGCACGCGGGCTGCCGCTGTGGTTCAGCCTCGCGACCCACGGCACCGACAAATACCGGGAAGCGGTCGAGCTATCGCTCACGACGGCGCGCGAGGTCGCGACGTGGATCGGCGAGCAAAGCTTCGTGCGCCTCGTTCGCGAACCCGAGCTGTCGGTCGTGCTGTTCGAGCGGCCCGGCTTTTCGCCCGACGACTACACCGAATGGTCGAAGCGCACTGCCGATGCTGGTGCGATGCTGTGCGTGCCAACGACGTGGCGCGGGCAGACCGTGCTGCGACTGGCCTTCGTGAACCCGGCCACTGATCCGGCACGAGTGATCGAGATTTTGGCGACTCTCGCCTAGAACGCCCTGACGAGGAACGCGTCGACAAGCGCGTTCGTGCGGGCAACTGCCGCAGATTCCTCCGCGCGGGTGTGCGCGAGCAGGGCGACCGGATCCTGACCATCGGCGATCACCTCGGCAGTTCCGCCCTCGTCGAGCCAGCCCGCCAGGGCTGCGGCAGTCATCTCGGGATGAAACTGCAGCGCGAGACTGCGTTTGTAGGTGAAGGCCTGGGATGCGACCGAGTTGCGCGCCACTTCGGTCGCGCCTGCTGGCACCGTCCAGCGGTCGTAGTGAAACTGGAACCACGGGCCAGCAGAAACCAGAGCCGGGTCATCCGAGTGGATTGCACTCCAGCCGATCTCGGGCTTCGGCGCCTTCGCGACGGTTGCTCCGAGCGCGCGGGCCATCAACTGACCCCCGAAACAAATTCCAAGTACCGGGATGTCGCGCTCGATCGCCGCCCGAACCCACTCCACCTCTGGCACAAGCCAGTTGCCGATGCACGCGTCGTCCCACGCACCCCACGGGGCGCCCATCGGCACGACAAGGTCGTACCCGCCAAGGTCGGGGAAATCGACGAAAACGTTCGGCGAGGCGAAGTTGTCTTGGTCGACAACGAGCATTTCGTCAACCTCAAAACCACGATGACGCAGGCGCTCGGCGACGGGTCCGGTGGGACTCACGTGATCGTGCTGGACGAACAGGGCCTTCATCGGTCTAGTATCTCACTAATCGTTTATGGCCGAACGATCTCCCAAAGAAGGAAACAATGGGTACCGATTTAGCTTCTCTCAAAGCCCGACTCGACACCGAAGAGATTGACGTTCTGCGTCTCGTGTTTCCCGACGTGCTCGGAATCACGAGGTCGAAGGACCTGCTGGTAAGTCAGCTCGACAAGACGGGCAGCCCGGCCTTCTGTCAGGGCCTCTGGGTCACGACCACCCAGGGTGGCGTGTTGGACGGCAACGACATCATGTCGACCGGCCTGCCAGATCTCACCACCCGCATCGACGAGCCCACCCTCACGATGATGCCGTGGGAGCCCGGAGTCGCCTACGTGATCGCTGATGCGTTCAACCCCGACGGGTCACCGAGTGCGCTCTCGCCGCGTTCGGTTTTGCGCAACGTCGTCGAGCAGTACACGACCCTTGGGCTCACCCCGATTGTCGGCCCAGAGCTCGAGTTCTACATCGCCGAAGCCACCGAAGCTGGATGGCAGCGCGCCATCAACCGCACCGGCCGCGTGTACACCACGGGGCCCTCAGTCGACCCTGACGGAACATTCCTGCACCTGCTGCGGATGCTCGACCAAATGGACATCGGCGTTTTCGCCGGCAACCACGAATTCAGCCCTTCCCAGTACGAGATCAACCTGTGGCACAGCGAAGCGCTCACGGCCGCCGATCGAACCTTCCTGTTCAAGACAGCCACCAAAGACATCGTCGCCCGAGAAGGCAAACTCGCCACGTTCCTCGGCAAGCCGTGGAGTGACGAGGGCGGCAGCGGGTTCCACCTGCACTTCTCCGTGGTCGATGCGGCCGGCACCAATCTGATGCACGAGGGTACGCAGCTCTCGGCCGTTGCGAACCAGCTGATTGCTGGCATCATGCACAACGCACCGGCTCTCGCGGCGTTCGCCAACCCGACGGTCAATGCCTACAAGCGGCTCGGCCCAGACACTCTCGCGCCCTATCGAGCCAACTGGGGTTACGACAACCGCAGCGCGATGCTGCGTGTGCCGCCCGAGCGTGGAGGTGGCACGCGGCTCGAGGTGCGACTCGGCGACGGGGCCGCGAACCCGTACCTACTCATCGCGGCGATTCTTGCTGCCGGGCTCGACGGCATCCGTCGCGAGCTGCCGGTGCCGGATGCAGCAGAAGGCTGGGCCTACCAGAACGAGAGCGCCCCGGTACTGCCGATGACGCTCACCGAAGCGCTCGACGCCCTCGACGCGAACGAGACGATGGCGGCGATCATCGGAGCGGAGCTGGTCGACCTGTTCGCGGTGATGAAGCGCGATGAGGTCGCCAGGTACGAGGAAGGCACGGCAGACCCCAGCACGCGCGACGTCACGCAGTGGGAGCTCGACGAGTACATCAATGACTACTAGCTAGACCGCGCGCGACCGGTCTGCCACAAGATCCCCACCGGCGAAGGTGACACCAAGTTCGCGATAGTAGCCGCTGAGAATCTCGTCGACCGGCAAGATGGAGGCCAGCTCGTCCCACGGGGAGTCCGCCAACGTCAGCTCGGCATCACCCCGCCAGGCCTGGCCGAGGTCTGCGTCCACCCCTCCCATCGTCACGAGCTGATCAAGCGAGAGACCCTGGCCCTGGCTGATGGAGGGCATAAAGCGGTTGTGCAGCATCCGGTGTCCGTTGACGAAGCCATTGCTGTCAGAGGGTTCACGCAGGGTCACGATCGCCGAGGCGAGCCGGTGGTCGTAGGCCGAGAGCGATGCCCCGAGCTTGGCGCCCGCTTGAAGTCGCGGGGCGGCTTTGCCGTGATTGAACAAGCGGGTGACATGAACAGAGCCAAGCTTTTTCGGGTAGCCCTGGAACCACCCGCGGCCGATCGCAAAATCTTTGGTGACCCAGATGGCAACGCAGCGGCTGTAGACCGTGCCTTCGTACGCGCAGCGCACGACCACGAAGGCTTCGAGGTACTGCGAGCGAATTGGGTCGAGTAGCTCAAGCCCTCCCTCGCTGCACGACTGCCAGTCGGCCCAGATGATGGCAACGGCGCCAGGGTCTTCTGGCGCAAGGTCGATGTCGGGCGGCAGGATCGCTCGCACATTTGCAGGATCGGTGCGGTACTCCACTGTCAGCAGGGTGCCCGAGTAGTACCACGGCATCGGTGGAACAAGGGCGCTGGAGCCTCGCGGCGTGAGTGGGGGCAAGAAACCGTGGAGTTCGCTCATGGGCCAGAGTGTAGCCCGACAGACACATTGTTCGCATCCAAATGATGTCAATCACTTGACGTGCGGGCCCTTGCGCGACATTGTGTACATCAGATCGTGCGTATCCGAACGATCCGCGTATCCGAACGATCTATGACGTACGAGCTCAATGAGGAGTGTCCCAATGTCGAGTACCACCCCCACAACTGACGCCGCACCAGAAGGCCTTCGAAAAGGCAGACTCGGTGTCGCCGGAATCGTCTTCTTTGTCGTGGCCGCCGCCGCACCGCTCGTCGGCATGACCGGGGCTGTACCGGTCGCCATCGTGTTGGGCAACGGGGCAGCCGTGCCTGGCGCCTACCTCTTTGCTGGAATCACCCTTCTGCTGTTCAGCGTCGGCTACGCCACCATGAGCCAACGGGTCACCAACGCCGGTGCGTTCTTCGCCTATGTGGGCCGGGGTCTCGGGCAGCACGCCGGAGTCGCATCCGCCTTCGTGTCGATCCTCGCCTACGTTGCCGTGCAGCTGGCTATCTACGGCTTCCTCGGGGCCGTCGTCGCTGGCCAGTTCGGCTTGCTGCCTTGGTGGGCGTGGGCACTCGTTGCCTGGGTACTTGTGACGGCTCTGTCGCTCTTGAGCGTCGAAGTTGGAGCGAAACTTCTGGGTGCGCTCATGCTGCTCGAGCTGGTGTCGCTCGTGATCGTCTCTGTCGCGATCCTCGCCGACGGAGGCCCGGAGGGCCTTGACTTCGCGTCGTCGTTCGCGCCAGACCAGGTACTCGTCGGCGGCCTCGCCGGTGTCGCCGGCATCGCGTTTGCCTTCGCTTTCGCCTCGTTCATCGGCTTTGAAGCAACCGCGATCTACGGTGAGGAGTCGAAAGACCCCAAGCGTGCTGTTCCTCGAGCCACCTACCTCAGCGTCGCTATCATCACCGTGCTGTTCGCGTTGACCTCGTTCGCAATGGTGACAGGCATGGGCGCGTCCGTCGTCGTCGACAAGACTCTCGAATTTTCTGAAGGCCTCGCCAACCCGGCCGCCGTGCTGTTCGCGTT
>JANONY010000300.1:0-8121 GCA_031421055.1 Actinomycetes bacterium
TCAACGACGTCCCTTCTTGTATGCCAGCAGTTGAGCAGTTGCTCGTCTCAAACACCGTACAAATGCGTGCAGGGCACTCGTTGCGTCGGCGTGGTGGATAGCGCGTACTGGGCACGGTCGTTTGGCTGCACCTCCCCTCAATTCACGTACTACAACCCGTTTTGCTCAGGCGGGCCACGGGCATACGTCGCGGTCGTTGGCGCGCCTGGTGGAACGCCGAAAACCCCCGCTGAGGTGGTGGGCGTGCAAGGGGTGTCGAACCAGGTGACCCTTAGTCGCACACCGTGGACGGTGGAACTCGATGTGCAACCGCACATCATCCGCCGCTACCCGTACGGCGACACAGTCTCGACTACCGAAATGGACATTCGCGCGGTAACAAATCAAGTGCGCGGCGGAAACTACTGCGCGTATGTGGTCAATGTCACAACCAATGTCACCCTCAACCCGATTTGTGGCAACTACGGCGATAACAGTTTCAAGATTGTCCCAGCCAACAATGGGGACACCTACATGGCGTTCGTCGCCGATGGCACTTCTAGCACTATGCCGTTCAACGACATCCAAGCCATCAGTGGCGGCTTCATGGCACTCGGGGGCGAGCTGTTGTCAACGAAGAGTATCGGCGGCGGACTCAGCGCAGCCCAGAAATACAGCCAGTGCTACGAGGTCGACCCCGTCAACACAGCGACGGGTGAGTTTTACCTTGGCTCGACAGATCTGTCTGTCTCCGGCGTTGGGCCGGCCCTCACGCTGTCGCGTACCTACTCGTCAACTGGTGCCAGTCGCGATGGGCCCTTCGGCTATGGCTGGGCGACGAACGTCGACATGAAGCTGTCGGTGCTTACCGCTGGCACGGCTGACGACCCGCTGCCTCGGCGCGTGGAAATCACACAGGAGAACGGGTCCTCGGTGCCTTTCGGCAAGGCTGGCGCTAGCGGCTATGTGACCGGCCCCGGCATCTTGGCTGCCTTGACGTACGACGCCACGGCTCAGAGATGGCGGTACACGCGCAATTCGAGCACCACCTTCGTGTTCGACGCGACAGGCGCTCTCGTATCCATCGAGGACCGCAACGGCAACACCGTCACGCTTGCTCGCGACTCTTCCGGCCGCGTCACGAGTCTCTCCGCGGCCGGCGGCCGCTCGCTGACGCTGACCTGGTCGGGTACCCATGTCGCGCAGGTAGCGGACTCCGCGGGCCGCGCCGTCCTGTACACCTACACCTCGGGCAACCTGACCAGCGTTACCGCTGCGTGTGGCGGCGTTAGCAACTACGCCTACGACCCCGCGCACTACATGACGAGTCTCACCACGCCCGGAGGCGGGGTGACCACCAACAGCTATGACTCATCGCACCGCGTCATCTCACAATCCGACCCGCTTGGCCGAGTCACCAGTTTCTTGTACCAAACCGCGATTTCGACCAACCCGACGACCATCACGACCATCACCGCCCCGGATGCCTCGAAGACCGTGGACGTCTACGAGGGTGGGCGCCTTGCCGCCCGCACGGCCGCCGCGAACACCGCAATCGCTTCGACAACGACGTACGTCTACGATCTCGCCGGTAACCTGACCTCGACCACCGATGCCATGGGTGGCGTCATCGCCTCCACTTACGATTCCGCGGGCAACAAGTTGAGTCAGGTCGACCCGATGGGTCGCGTCACGACGTGGACGTACAACAACCTGCGCGAGGCGACGTCGGTTACCGACGCCTTGGGTCGCACCACAACGATGACGTACGACACGGCCGGCAATCTCGTCAGTTCGACGAACCCGAACGCTCGCGTCACCACGTGGAGCTACAACCCCAACGGCACCGTGGCGACCTCGACGGACGCTCGAGGCAAAACGACGCAGTTTGGCTACGACGCGGTGGGTCGACTCGTCTCGAGCACCGACGCTGACGGTCGCACGATGTCGATGACCCTGAACGCAGTCGGGGTCGCCGTCGCCCAAACGAATGCCGCCGGCAATACCACCACCGCGACAGTGGATGCAGTGGGTCGGGTGCTCACCACCACCGACCCACTTGGTCGCACCACTCAGATGGCGTACCACACGGCCGGCAACGTCGCCGCGATAACCGACGCGAGCGGCCAGGCGACCTCCTACGCGTTCGATGTCGCTGGCCAGCTGACATCGACAACCAACGCCCTGGGCAAGGTCTCGAGATTCACGTACGCTCCCACGGGCTCGCTGGCGACCATCAAAGACGCCAACAACCACACATCGACGAACGCCTACAACGCCTTGGGGCAACTGGTCTCGACGACCGACCCCACGGGGCGGATCACGCGCTATGCCTACGACCTCCTCGGTCGGCAACTATCGACGACTTTGCCGTCGGGTGCGCGGTCGTCGCTGACCTACGACGCGGCGGATCAGGTCACATCATCGACAGACGCCAAGGGCGCGGTGACCGCGTTTACCTACAACCTGAATGGGCAGCTGTTGACAGTGGTCGACCCCCTCGGTCGAACCACCTCCAACGCCTACAACGCCGACGGGTTGCTCAGCACCCGCACCCTGCCTGACGGCAGCACTGAAACTTACGCATACGATGCGGTCGGCCAGGTGACGGCATTCACCAATGCCGACGGCAAGGTCGCCACCTACCTCTACAGCAACACGGGGCGCGTGACCAGCAAGACCGAGCCCGGCGGGCTGGTGACGAGCTACGCCTACGACGCAGCAGGTCGGCCAAGCGTGCACACGCTGCCCGATGGCACCACCCTCACCCCCGCGTTCGATGACGCGAGTCAATTGGTGCGGCTGCGTTACAGCACTGCAGGGTCAACGGACACCACGTACACCTACGATGCGCTCGGCCAGCCGCTGACCATGACGGATGCGACCGGAACGAGTTCGTTCGCCTACGACGCCATCGGCCGCTTGACCTCGGAATCAAACGGTGCTGGCGCGAGTACCGGTTACGGCTACGACAACGTCGGCCAGTTGACGTCGATCACCTACCCCGGTGCCCGCTCGGTCAACTACGCCTACGACGAGGCCGGGCAACTGGCATCGCTCACCGACTGGTCTAACAAGACGACCACCTTCGGATGGACAACCAACGGCCAACTCGCCAATCAGGTGGACCCCAATGGCGTTTCGCAGGCCAACTCCTACGACGCGGCCGGCCGGCTGACGAGCCTTGCGACGAGTACGTCGCAAGGCGCCTTGGCCACGTTCGGCTACACGTACGATGCCGCCGGTCAGGTCACCAGCACGCAGACGACGGTTGGCGGCAACTCTGTCGACACCAGCTACGGGTATGACGCGCTGAGTCAGCTCGCGTCGGTTGCCACGACGCCGTCGGGTGGAGCCACATCCACATCCGCCGCTGCGGCTAGCTCGGCGGGCCTGCTGACCACGACGCCGAATGGTGCGACGTTGTCGTACGGTGCCGCCCAGCAGGTCACCAGCCTGGTGCCCGCCGTGGGCCCGGTGGTGACCTTCGGTTATGACGATCGCGGATCGCGCATCTCGTCGACGGTGGCAGCAACCGAGGCAGAGCCGTCGGCGACAACCTCCTACGCGTATGCCCCGTCGGGCGCGCTGGCCTCGGTCACGACGCCGACCGCGTCGATCGCATACACCTCGGATGCTCGTGGCCTGCGGCAGTCGCGCACTGTCGACGGCGCGACTGACGAATTCACGTGGTCGAGTGTGGGTGGTCTGCCGTTGCTGCTCGATGACGGTGACCACTCCTACGTCTATGGTCCGTCATCCACCCCGATTGCGCAGGTCGACGACAGCACTGGTGTGATCGAGTATCTGCACGCCGACCTGCTGGGCACTCCACGACTGTTAACCGACGCAGCTGGTGCCGTGGTGGGGTCGGTGTCGTTCGATGCGTTCGGCAACCGCGCTACTTACACGGGCACCCAGTCGGCGTTCGGGTTCACCGGCAACTGGACCGACCCCGACACTGGACTGCTCTATCTGCGGGCACGCGACTACGACCCGGCGACGGGGCAGTTTCTGACGGTCGACCCGGCGGTGGATGCGACCAGGCAGCCG
Source organism: Actinomycetes bacterium (assembly GCA_031421055.1). Classification (GTDB taxonomy): domain Bacteria; phylum Actinomycetota; class Actinomycetes; order Actinomycetales; family Microbacteriaceae; genus Conyzicola. Next base: position 4,033 of record JANONY010000300.1, read on the forward strand.
TATGCGTATGCGGGCAACAACCCGATCTCGCGCACCGACCCGACCGGGCTGCAGTATGGCAGCGATGACCCGTGGACATCGTTCAACGAGACCTTCAATCCCGTGTCTGTGCTCCTCAATGGGTCTTCGAACCTGGGCAACCATACTGCGAACGGCTGCGATATCGGGGTGCTCGCGGGCGACGCCTTGGACGTCGCATTCGGGCTCGCTGGGCTTGCCCTGACGGCGATTCCGGGCGCGGGTCTCGTCACAGCTGGGGTGAAAGCGTTACTCAAAGACGGCGTCACGGCTCTCCTCAAGAGCACGCTCAGACAGCTCCTCGGAGGTGCCGAGCGGTCTGCTGTGCGGGATGGAGCCGAAGCAGAAGGAACGACAGCGCTGAGTATCACGAAGCCGTACGCCAGGCCGGGCGGCGCGACGACTGCAGAGCAGCGAGCTTCGGTTCAAGGCCGTTCTTGCGTCGATTGCGGGGTGACTTCGGGTACGCAGGTCGCTGACCACATTGATCCGCTCGTCAAGGAGTACTACCGAACGGGCTCGATAGACTTGGAACGGATGCGGTCGATCGAGGCGGTCCAGCCGCAATGTCCTACGTGCTCGGCGAGTCAGGGTGGCACTTTGAGTTGGTTCTCTCGGGCAATGCGCGACTTCTGGGGGCTTGGATGACCAATATCGTGACAAGTGAGCAGCAGGCCGTTTGTGCGCGCTTCGGGGTGCAGCCCGTGGCGGCTGACCTAGCGGCAAAGGTCGGGATCTCGCGTGCAGTTCGCGACGGCCAGATCCCCCTCAACGGCATGAGGCACCCGCTCATGGACGGCACCAGCGGCTGGTTCATCTGGGCAGGCGAGGAGCTGTCCAGCGATCCGGACTTCTTCGTCCCTCTCCACGGCGAGCATCTCGTTGAGTGGTGCCCGCAGGCGCTGCCCTATCTCGCCCTTCCCCCTGGCTGGCGCTTCCTGTTGGCGCCTGACTTCGAAGATGTTTGGCCGGACGCGAGCTTGCTCACGATCTGAAAGCTGGTGCCCTGAGCTGCGAGATGGACCGCGGTAGCGACGAGATCAAATTGGTCGGCTACGACAACCGTGGCTCACCCACTTCCTCGACGGTCGCGGCGACCGAGTCGGAGCCGTCGGCGACGACGACGTGATTGCTCAGCGTGGGGATGACGTACTCTTGTCAACCCTTAAACTCGAGATCGGCCAGACCGGAGCGCTTGCTGATGAGATTGCATACCTTACGGGCGAAAAAGGGTACGTTTGGGTCAATCAGTGGTCACTGAGGCCGGGAAGGTAGAGATGCCAACGGACCGGATGCGCTTCCCGAGTTGGCTTGAGCCGCTGTGTCGAATCGCATTGGACTTCAGGACTGAAGAACTTTCCATCGGGGGGCTCTTTCAGCGGGCTGCTCCAGATCTCACGGACCCCGAATTCGTTGAACTCGTTGCTCAGGTGCTCAACCAAGCGCCGGAACTCGTGGTGGCCTGGCAACAGTACTCGAGAGACAAGAGGGCAACGCCGAGCCCGTATCTTGACGGGACCGAGGTCGGGTTCGTCGAGGTCGTGAGCGAGCGGTTTCAGACTCGGAACGTTTGCCGTTTCGAATCCGCTGTGGATGCGTGCTCTGCCTTCATCTTGTGCGAGGCCGTCTGGGTGCTCGAGCGGCGGGAGGTCCTGGCGGGCGCACCATGAGCTCGTCTTGCCTGATAGGGATCGGTTTGTTCACCCAATGAATCTGGCTTTACGCGATCGATGGACCTCAATGGAAGGCAGGGCTCTTGCGGGCGCAGCTTTCGAGTACCTGCTCGGGGCGCGAAGAAGCTTGCCGCCGGGCTTTGAGTCTCATCAAGGGCACATCGATTTGCGGGGTCTCGTAGCCCCATCCCCTGTGATCGGCAGCACGGTGTCGGCTGGCGGCACTACTGCAAGGATGATCAGTGGCACTGCCGACGTAAGGCGGGCGGTTTGGGATGGCCTGGACCTAAGCCATGCTCGGCTAGCCAGCTTCCGATTCTTCGATAGCCAGATCAGTGATTGCCGGTTTGACCAGGCGTACTGCAGAGGTTGGCGGCTCTGGCACAGTCAAGTTGCCAAGAGCTCATTCAATGGGGCCGACTTGCGCGACTCCGCAATCGGTACCGCCTCGGAGGGGGGGTCTGTACGTTTTCTTGTGTAACTGGTTTCGGCTAGTTGTAGTTCCCAACTAGGCGGCGTCGAGCACCAGCCGAAGCCCCGAGGTGCCGCAGGGCAGGGTGGTGCCTGCGAGCGCGTCGCGCAGAATCGAGCCGGTCGCGCGGTGCGGATCGGTCGAAACGACCACCCGGCCACTCGCGTTGACAAGAGTCGCCGGCCGTTCGATGCGGCGCACGACGGGCAGCAGCGTTCGCTCGATTTCGTTGACGTAGAGGTCGGCGCCGACCATGCCGACCAGCCGCCCGTCGAACATCACCGGCATAGTCAGGGTGAGCGTGTAGTCGTCGGTACAGAGGTAGTCGACGTAGGGGCCGGTGATGTGCGGCGCGTGCGTTTGGGCGGGAACGCGCCACCATTCGAGGTTCGTGTAGTCGCGAAAATTCTCGGCTGTCGGGTCTTCCTCCGCATCCAACCGCCGGATGCCTGGGTCGGCCGCACCGAGCCCGAACGTGTTCGAGTGCCCGAGCCACCACGCCAGATGCCAGTCGGTGTCGGCGAGAAACTGCGGCGCAGCGACAAAACCGGCGCCGATCACCAGAGCGCCAGGCTCGCTGAGCCGAGGCAGCACGAGAGATTCGATGAGCGGGTCGATCGCATCGGCGCCAACAACGCCGTCGGATGAAGCAATGAGCGCCTCTATCGCCACTCGCCAGCCATCGATGCTCGAGAACACCGAACCGAACGTCGACACCACCTCGTCAACACACTGCGTCGCTGCAGCACTCGTGATCATGGCTCCATCCTCTCAAGTTCGGCCTTTGCTTCGAGTAGCCACTCGATCGCCGAGGCGATGTGCTCCGTGGTGCGGGTACGCGCCAGCGCACCGTCGCCCGAGGCGATGGCGTCGATCACGCCGCGGTGCGCGAGCCTGCTGCGCTCGCGGTGCGCGGCGTCGCGCAGGCAGAGCCACACGAGCGGAGCGAACTCCGCCTGCAGGCGCAACTCCTCGCGCACGAGCCTGGCCGACTGGGCGAGTGCGGCGATTTCTAGGCGGAAGGTTGCCTCGCCGCGGCGGGCTTGGCGCTCATCGGCGATGTTGATGCTGTCGAGGGTGCGCGTGAGTTGCTCGACGTCGTCCGCCGTAGCGCGGTCGGCAGCGAGCTCGGCCGCCATCGCCGCGATCGCGCTGTAGTACACGCCCATGTCGCGCAGCTCGACCCGCGAAAGGCCGGAGACGCGCGCGTCGATGCTCGCTGCGAGCGAGCCGCGCGACGTGACGAAGCTGCCGCCATCGCGACCACGGCGCGTCTCGACGAGTCCTTTTGCGCGCAGCGACTCGAGCGCCTCCCTGGCGGTGACGGTCGCGACTCCGAAGTGTTTTGCCATCTGCGATTCGCTCGGCAGGCGCTCGCCGTGCGAGAGGTGCCCGAGCACGATCGCGTCGATCAGCCGCTGCTCGACGAGCTCTGCGCGTCCGCCGCCGCCGATCGGCGCGAACACCGCGGCGCGGGCTGCGGTAGTCGAACGGATGGAGTTTGGCATTCTCGTGCTCTCGTCAACCTTTGCGTGTTGTTCAATCAGGAAACCGTGACACGACCGTAACATCAAAAAGATGTTGATGACATCTGCTTCCATATGATTTGATACACGAGTGGTAGGGAGAACCGTGCAAGCACAGGCTGTACCAGCGATCCGACTGACCGGACTGACGAAGTCATTCGGTACCGTTAACGCTGTCGATGATCTCGACCTCGATATCGCCGAGGGCGAGTTCTTCTCGATGCTCGGCCCATCGGGATCTGGCAAGACGACCGTGCTGCGATTGATCGCCGGATTCGAGCAGCCGACGTCAGGAACCGTCGCGCTGTTCGGCGACGATGTCACCCATCGCGCCCCCTTCGACCGCGATGTGAACACTGTCTTTCAGGACTACGCGCTCTTCCCGCACATGACCGTACTC
>JANONY010000301.1:0-19294 GCA_031421055.1 Actinomycetes bacterium
GTGCAGCTGCCGTCTCCATTCGCCGGTGTTATCGCGAAGCTGCACGCTCAGCCTGGGCAGACAGTCGCGGTGGGGGCGCCACTTGCGTCGTTCGATCTGGGCGGTGCTGGCGTCGAGACCGACGGGGCTGCCGGGTCCGACGGGGCTGCCGGGTCCGACGGGCCTGCTGCGGCTGCCGCGCCGCAGGCCGAATCGCGCACCGCGATCCTCGTCGGCTACGGTCCTGCCGTCGAGACAGGTGCGCGCCCGACGCGCAAGCCGAGGGTTTTTGTTGAGCCAGAGTCTCGGCCTGCGCCCGAACCAACGACGATGCCTATCGCCCCGCCGCGGTGGCGTGCTGCACCGCCAGTGCGTAAGTTCGCTCATGATCTTGGCGTGAATCTAGATCGTGTTTCTGGCACCGGAGAGGGTGGCGCGATTACCCGCGACGACGTGCAGCACGCGCTCTCTGCTGCTCCCGCCTCGGCGCGGCGCGACACACGGATTCCGATCAAAGGAGTTCGAAAGGCCACCGCAACCGCGATGGTCGCGAGCGCCTTCACCGCCCCGCACGTCACCGAGTTTTTGACCGTCGACGTGTCGCGCACGCTTGAACTCGTGGCACGACTGAAGGCGAAGGGTGCACGTGCCACCCTGCTTGCGGTGGTCGGCAAGGCCATGTGTCTAGCGATCGCCCGCACGCCCGAGGTCAACTCTCACTGGGATGAGGCCGCAGCCGAGATTGTGCAGTTCGGCGCGGTGCACCTAGGGATCGCGGTGGCGACGCCACGAGGACTCATGGTTCCAGCGGTGCGCGACGCCGACCGCTTGACGCTCGGCGAGCTCACCGACGCGATCGGCGCGATCGCCGCGGAGGCTCGAGCGGCAACCCTTGCGCCGTCAGCGCTGACCGGGAGCACCATCTCTATCACCAACGTCGGCGTGTTCGGCGTCGACGCAGGCACGCCCATCATCAACCCGGGTGAGGCTGCCATCCTCGCGATCGGCGCTGTGCGCCGATTGCCCTGGGAGTACGAGGGAGCCGTCGCACTTCGAGACGTGATGACCCTGAGCCTCTCGTTTGACCATCGGCTGGTCGATGGCGAGCAGGGATCCCGGTTCCTTGTCGAGATCGGCGCGATCCTGGCCGATCCGGCGAGCGTGCTCAGCTTGGTGTGACCATGGCCTCCACACTGCAATTCGAGGCAGGGACTGTTGCCGAGAACTATCGCCGCTATCTCGAACCCGTGCTGTTCGCGCCTTGGGCCGAGCGCTTGGTCGCGCACGCCGGCGTGCGGCGCGGAGATGTAGTTGTCGATATCGCCTCAGGCACCGGAGCGGTCGCTCGCGCCGCTGCCCGCGCGGCCGGCCCGCGCGGCCACGTCATCGCAACCGACATCAGTGCACGCATGCTCGCCTACGCCGACAGCACCCCGCGCCCCGGCGCCGCGGCCGTGGAGGTGCTACTTGGAAGTGCGCTCGATCTCGATCTTCCAGACGCATCCGCCGATGTCGTGCTCTGCCAACAGGGACTGCAGTTTATGGACGACCGGCTAGCCGTGTTGCGTGAGTGCCGTCGAGTGCTGCGCCCTGGTGGCGTCGTCGCGATGGCTGTCTGGGCGGCGGGGGAGCGACTCGACCCGTTCGACACATTCGCCGATGCCCTCAGCGGGGCAGAGCGCACGTTCTCGAACGCTCCGGCAACAATGTCGGTGGTGGCGGTCGTTGACGCCCTCTGTATGAGCGGATTCGACACCATCAGTGTCGGCACCGAGAGCCTTGTCGTGCGTTGGCCCACTCTCGAGTCTGAAGTTTCTGGCCTTTTCGGCACCCCATTCGGCCCCCTTGTTGAGCGCATGGGTCAGTCGTCGCGCACCGAGTTGCTCTCCGGCCTGCGCGGGCTGCTTGGGGCTGGGGGTGACCACACGGTCGATCACACCACCACGTCGGTCTTCGGTCGCGGCATGCGGCCAGAGCACGACCGCTAGGCGGTCAGCGCGGCCAAGGCCATCCGCTCCAGGATTCCGCGCGTGTCGCGCGTGCTGCCGCTGTGCGGCGTGGAGTTGATGAGTCCGAAGGCTGCGTGCGCTCGCGTGCGAAGGGCCGCGACATCCTCGTCGGCACGAAGTCCGCGCAAAACCTCCACCCAGAGCTCGACGTACGACCGCTGGAGGGCGCGAACAGAGTGTTTATCGTCTGCGGCGAGGCTGTCGAGGTCGCGATCTTGGACGCGGATGACATCGGCGTTGGCCAAAGCGAAGTCGACGTGGAATCGAACGAGGCGTTCGAGGGCCGTAGCGTCATCCGGTGCCTCGGTGACGACGGCCTGGCCGCCGGTCCACAATCCCTCGCTGACACCCACGAGGAGGGCGCCAAGCACGGCTTGCTTGCCATCAAAGTGCCGGTAAACGGCAGGCCCGCTGACGCCAACTGCGGCGCCGATGTCTTCGAGCGACACCCGGGTGAAGCCGCGTTTGGCGAACTGCTCAGCCGCGGCGTCGAGCAGGGCTTCGCGGCGGTCGGCCTTGGCGAGACTGCGTGGCGTTGGTTCGGTCACGGTCCAAGTCTAGACATTCCAGTTAATCAGCGCTAACCTGATTTCAGTTAGTGCAGACTAACCAGAGAGACGGTCGATGCAGATCCTACGCAGTGCTGCGGATGTCGCGAGCGACTCCTACCTCTCCAACGCGGCAGCGCAGCGCGCCCTTGTCGACGACCTGAGAGAGCGCCTCGCCACCGCAGCCCTCGGCGGCCCGGAACGGTCACGCGAACGCCATCTGTCGCGTGGCAAGTTGCTACCCCGCGAACGCATCCACGAGTTGCTCGACGAAGGCAGTCCCTTTCTCGAGCTCGCACCACTCGCTGCCAACGGCCTGTACGGCGGCGACGCTCCGGGCGCGGGGGTGATCGCGGGAATCGGACTGGTGCACAGCCGCCCCGTGCTCATCATCTCCAACGACGCGACGGTCAAAGGCGGCACCTACTTTCCGCTGACGGTGAAGAAGCACCTGCGGGCACAGGAGGTCGCGTTCGAGAACCGACTGCCCTGCATCTATCTCGTTGACTCCGGCGGGGCGTATCTGCCGATGCAAGACGAGGTGTTCCCTGACCGCGATCACTTCGGTCGCATCTTCTTCAATCAGGCACGAATGTCGGCGGCGGGCATTCCGCAGATCGCCTCCGTCATGGGCTCGTGTACGGCCGGTGGCGCGTACGTGCCTGCGATGAGCGATGAGACGGTAATCGTGCGCGGCCAGGGCACGATTTTTCTCGCAGGACCACCGCTAGTGAAGGCGGCGATTGGCGAGGATGTGACAGCCGAGGAGCTCGGAGGCGGTGAGATGCACTCGCGTGTCTCCGGCGTGACCGACCACCTCGCCGACGACGATCTTCACGCACTAGGTATTGTGCGCGACATCGTCGCCACCCTGCCGCGGCCGCTCGCTCCAGCCTGGGACGTCATCGAGACGCACGAACCCGCGGTCACCGACAGCATCTACGGGGTCGTGCCGCCCGACGTCCAGTCGCCCTACGACGTACGCGAGATTCTCGCGCGACTGATCGACAACAGCGAGTTCCACGAGTTCAAGAGCGACTACGGCACAACGCTAGTCACCGGGTTCGCCAGGCTGCACGGGCATCCGGTCGGAATCATCGCCAACAACGGAGTGCTCTTCAGCGAATCCGCGCTCAAGGGTGCGCACTTCATCGAGTTGTGTGACCAGCGAGGGATTCCCCTGCTGTTCTTGCAGAATATTTCCGGATTCATGGTCGGTCGAGATGCCGAGGCCGGCGGCATTGCCAAAAACGGGGCGAAAATGGTCACCGCGGTCGCGACCACCCGGGTGCCAAAGCTCACGGTCGTAATCGGCGGCTCGTTCGGCGCAGGAAACTACTCCATGTGCGGGCGTGCCTACTCTCCACGGTTCCTCTGGATGTGGCCGAACGCCCGCATCTCGGTCATGGGCGGCGCGCAAGCCGCCTCAGTGCTTTCCACTGTGGGAACTGCGGAGCCCGAGGCGATTCGCCAGCAGTATGAGACACAGGGGAGCCCGTACTACTCGACAGCGCGCCTCTGGGACGACGGCGTGATCGATCCGGCCGACACCCGAACCGTACTCGGTCTCGCCCTTGACGTCTGCGCGGGCGTGCCGCTTCCCAAGCCAGGCTTCGGCCTGTTTCGGATGTGATCCCGATGTTCTCCAGCGTGCTCGTGGCCAATCGCGGGGAGATCGCCTGCCGGGTGATCCGCACCCTTGATTCCCTCGGCATCCACTCCGTGGCCGTGTACACCGAGGCGGACCGTTCGTCACGACACGTCGCCCTCGCCCAGACAGCGCTGCTGGTCGACTCCTATCTCGACTCGGCGGCGCTCGTCGCTGCCGCTCGGCAGTCTGGAGCGCAAGCAGTGCACCCCGGCTACGGATTCCTCTCTGAGAATATGGAGTTTGCCAGGGCCTGCGTCGACGCCGGTATCGTGTTTGTCGGCCCTAGCCCCCGCGCCATTGAGGTGATGGGCGACAAGATCCGCGCCAAAGCCCACGTCGTTTCGCTCGGTGTGCCAGTCACTCCCGGCGCGGGAACCGTGGCCATGACGGACTCCGACCTCGTCGAGGCCGCTGCGGGTGTTGGCTTTCCCCTGCTCATCAAGCCCTCGGCCGGTGGTGGCGGCAAGGGAATGACCGTGGTCACCGAACTTTCGCACCTTCCTGCCGCACTTCAGGCCTCTCGACGGGTGGCCCTCAAGTTGTTTGGCGACGACACCCTGCTGCTCGAGCGGCTCATTACGTCGCCGCGACACATCGAGGTGCAGGTGCTCGCCGATAGCCACGGGCGGGTGATGCACCTCGGAGAACGAGAGTGCTCTCTGCAGCGGCGCCACCAGAAGATCATCGAAGAGGCGCCGTCGCCGCTGCTCGACGCGGCCACCCGTGCGGCCATGGGAGACGCTGCGTGCGCTGTGGCCCGCAGCGTCGACTACGTCGGGGCTGGCACCGTGGAGTTTCTTGTCTCTGACGATGCGCCAAGCGAGTTCTTCTTCATGGAAATGAATACCCGTCTGCAAGTCGAGCACCCGGTTACCGAGCTGGTCACCGGCGTCGACCTCGTCGAGTGGCAATTGCGCATCGCCGCGGGCGAGCCACTCACGATCGATGAGGTCACCATGACCGGGCACGCGATCGAGGCGCGACTGTATTCAGAGGATCCCGCCGCCGGCTTCTTGCCTGCCACCGGCACCGTGCTGGCGCTGCGCGAGGCACGCGGCGAGGGCGTGCGCGTCGACAGCTCGCTCGTCAAAGGCCTTGTGGTGTCATCCGCCTACGATCCGATGCTGGCGAAGGTCGTTGCGTGGGGCGAGTCACGGCCTGCTGCCCTCGCTCGCCTTGATCGCGCCCTCGCCGAGACGGTGGTGCTTGGAGTCCGCACAAACACGGCATTCCTGCGCGGCCTGCTCGCCAACGATGACGTGCGCGCGGGGCGCCTCGACACCGGCATTATCGAGCGCCTGTCTGCAATCGAGCCAACCCCGACGATCGAACGACAGGGCACGGATGCCGCAGCTCGCGCCGCCGCGGCGCTGCTTCAGCACGCCGCGGCATGGCAGAGCGACTCCCCATGGGCGCAGCCGAGTGGATTTCGCCTCGGCGCCCACCGCCCTCCGCGCTACGACGGGGTAGAAGTGTTCGGGCCTCCCGGTGCGGCGGTGGTGGACGGCATCCCGACCCAGTTTGCGCACAACGAGGCAACGGCGACGATCGAATACCTCGGGGTGAGTACGACCTTTGATTGGGCTCGTGCAGACGGCACCCTGTGGCTGCACGGCGCCGGACTCACCTACGAGTTCGACGTGCCAACGCGCGAGCAGCGCCTAGCGACTCATCGTGCGTCTCTCGCGCGACCAGAGGGCGCCGTCGACCCGGAGGTGCGCTCCGAAATGCCAGGCACCGTCGTGTCGCTCGCGATTACTACAGGAACTGTCGTCGAGGCGGGCGCCGCCCTCCTCACGATCGAGGCGATGAAGATGGAGCACACAATGCTCGCCTCCGTCGCCGGGGTGGTGACCCTCACCGTCAGCAGTGGCGACCAGGTGCGTACTGGTCAGGTCGTCGCGCGGATCGACCCCCACGAAGGAGCAGCAGAATGACCATGACCATTGACCCACCACTCGATCTCAGCGACCGCCGGGACCGCTTGCGCGCCGAGGTGCGCGACTTCGCCGACCGCGTGGTCGCGCCAGCCGCCTACGAGTACGACACCAAGCGTGAGCTACCGTACGACATCATCGCCCAGATGGGGGAAATGGGCCTGTTCGGGCTTCCGTTCCCGGTCGAGTACGGCGGACAGGGCCGCGACTATTTCGACCTGTGCATCGCTATCGAGGAGCTGGGCCGCGTCGACCAGTCGATCGCGGTGACCCTGGAGGCGGGTGTCGGACTCGGCGCGATGCCGATCTTCCGCAGCGGCAGTGAGGAGCAGAAGCAGAAGTGGATTCCGCTTCTCGCCAGCGGCAAAGCACTCGCGGCATTCGGGCTGACCGAGGCGGATGCGGGCTCTGACGCCAGCAGCACCAAAACCACCGCGGTACTTGAGGACGGCCAGTGGGTGATCAACGGCACCAAGCAGTTCATCACGAACTCGGGAAGCCAAATCACCCGCCTGGTGACCGTGACGGCCGTCACCGGTCGAAAGCCTGACGGACGACCAGAACTCAGCGCGATCATGGTGCCGAGCGGTACCGCGGGCTTCACGGTGGAGCCGAGCTACGACAAGGTCGGCTGGCACACCTCCGACACCCATCCGCTCACCTTCACCGATGTGCGCGTGCCAGAGGAGAACCTCCTTGGCGAGCGTGGACGCGGCTACGCGAACTTCCTCGAGACCCTTGACGAAGGCCGCGTGTTGTTCGCTGCCCTCTGCACCGGTGCCGCGCAGGGATGCCTTGAGGAGTCCATCCGCTACGCCAAATCACGCACGGTATTCGGCCGGTCGATTGGATCGAACCAGCACATCGCCTTCATGATCGCCCGGATGCAGGCCAGGGTTCACACCGCCCGCCTTGCCACCTACGACGCAGCAACCAAACTCGTCGCGGGGCAGCGGTTCAAACTCGAGGCCAGCCTCGCAAAGCTCATCTCCAGTGGTGCAGCTATGGACAACGCCCGCGACGCGACCCAGATTTTCGGCGGATACGGATTTCTCAACGAGAACCCGGTCGCGCGCCACTACCGCGACTCCAAGATCCTCGAGATCGGCGAAGGCACCAACGAAGTGCAGCTCATGGTGATCGCCAGGGAGCTCGGCTTCTGATGGCGCGTCGCGTCGAGCAGCGCGGCCTGTGGTTCGAGGAGTTCGAGCCGGAGGTTGTCTACGCTCATGCACCGGGGCGCACCGTCAGCGAGGCCGATAACGTGCTGTTTACGACGCTCACTATGAACGGGCAGGCCTTGCACCTCGACGCGGCATGGGCGGCCACCCAACCCTTCGGACAGCGGCTGGTGAATTCGATGTTCACCCTCGCCACGATTGTCGGAGCCTCGGTTGGCCAGCTCACGCAGGGAACGATCGTTGCCAATCTTGGGTTCACCGAGGTGAGCTTCCCGCATCCGCTGTTTCACGGTGACACGCTATACAGCGAGAGCGAAGTCGTTGCGAAGCGGCTGTCGGAGTCGCGGAAGGGGCAGGGGATCGTCACGCTGCGCCATACCGGACGCAACCAGGACGGCACCGTCGTCGCCCTCGCCACCCGGTCGGTCCTGGTCTGGTGTGAGGGACAGCGACCATGAGCTTCGACCTCGGCCCAGCGCTGTTGTTCTGCCCCGCCGATCGGCCAGAGCGGTACGCGAAGGCGGCTGAGCGGGCGGATGCGGTGATCCTCGACCTAGAGGACTCGGTCGCGCCGGGCGATAAGGCGGCGGCTCGCGAGGCCTTGGTTGCGCATCCGTTGGATCCGGCGACCACCATCGTAAGAGTAAATGCCGACGGAACCGATGATTTCGCCCACGACCTCGCGGCCCTCGCGGCTACGCAATACCGCACTGTCATGCTGCCAAAGGCAACGTCGGCGGCCGCCCTCATCGGCTACGACGTCATCGCCCTCTGCGAGACCGCAGCCGGAGTGCTCGCCGCCCCAGCACTGGCAGCGACGTCGAACGTTGTTGCACTCATGTGGGGTGCCGAAGACCTCATCGCCTCGCTGGGGGGCAGCGAGAGCCGATTCCGCGACGGTCACTATCGCGCGGTCGCCTTGCACGCGCGGTCGGCGGTTCTCATCGCCGCCGGTGCCAACGGCAAGGCCGCCATCGATGCCGTGCACCTCACCATCGCCGACACGACGGGGCTTGCAGCCGAGGCGCGGGATGCAGTGGCCAGCGGGTTCGCGGCAACGGCATGCATCCACCCGAGCCAAGTCGCGACCATTCGCGAGGCCTACGCACCGGGCGACGACCAGATCGAGTACGCCAACGCCGTGCTCACGGCGGCCACGGGACAGCGGGGCGTGTTCGCTTTTCGCGGCGCAATGGTTGACGAGCCGGTGCTCGCCAACGCCCGACACGTTGTGGCTCGAGCTGGGATGCGATCGAAGGGATTGCGATGACAACGATCTACGACACAGCGGCGGAAGCCATTGCCGGCATAGTCACAGACGGAAGCGTGATCGCCGTTGGCGGTTTCGGCCTCTGCGGCATCCCGAGTGACCTGATCGAGGCGGTGCGAGACTCGGGGGCGACCGACCTCGTCATTGTCTCCAACAACATGGGCGTCGACGGCAAAGGCCTCGGCATCTTGCTCGAGAATCGGCAAGTGGGCAAGGTCATCGCCTCGTACGTCGGCGAGAACAAATTGTTCGCGCAGCAGTACCTCGACTGCGTTCTCGAGGTGGAGTTTGTGCCGCAAGGCACGCTCGCCGAGCGGCTTCGGGCGGGCGGAGCCGGTATTCCCGCGTTCTACACGGCGACGGGGGTTGGCACGCTTGTCGCCGAAGGAAAGCCCCACGCCGACTTCGACGGGCGCACCTTCGTGCTTGAGCGCGGCATCGTGGCCGACCTCGCCCTCGTGCACGCTCACCGCGCCGACGCGGCGGGCAATTTGGTCTATCGCCACACGGCTCGCAACTTCAATCCTCTCGTCGCCACGGCGGGAAAGATCACTGTTGCCGAGGCAGAACAGATTCTCGGCAGCGGCTACCTCGAGACGGGCTACCTAGACCCAGACTCCGTTGTCACCCCGGGCATTTTCGTTTCGCGGCTTGTGCAGTCCGTTCCTCGGGTGAAAGACATCGAGCAACGCACCACTCGGCCGCGGACGGAGGTGCCAGCATGAGCTGGACGCGGGACGAGATGGCCGCGATCGCCGCGCGGGAACTGCACGACGGCCAGTTCGTGAATCTGGGCATCGGTATCCCGACCCTCGTCGCCAACCATCTCCCTGCCGGCATTCACGTCACACTGCAGAGCGAGAACGGGTTGCTTGGCATGGGGCCGTTCCCGTTCGACGGGGAGGAGGATGCCGACCTGATCAACGCGGGCAAGCAAACCGTGACGCTCGAACCGGGTGGCAGTTATTTCGACTCTGCCACCTCGTTCGCAATGATCCGCGGCGGCCACGTGCGCACGGCCATCCTCGGCGCGATGCAGGTGTCGGCCTCCGGCGACCTCGCCAACTGGAGCATTCCTGGCAAACTCGTCAAGGGCATGGGCGGCGCGATGGACCTGGTTGCAGGAACGCCACTGGTGATCGTGATTACCGAGCACACCGCCAAAGACGGGAGTCCCAAGATCGTTGCGACGTGCGACCTTCCTTTGACCGGCGCCGCAGTTGTGCAGATGATCATCACCGATCTCGCCGTCTTCGACATTGTGGATGCCGCACTCGTGCTTCGAGAGACCGCCCCTGGCGTGACGATCGACGAGATTCGTGATCGCACCGGAGCCCCATTCAGCGTTGCGGAGCGCTCGTAGCCATTCACGAGACAATGGAGGAGTGACTTCTCTTCGCCTCGTGTTCGCCGGCAGCCCCGCGGCGGCCGTTCCCAGTCTCAAGGCGCTCATTGCCAGCAGACACGAGCTGGTCGCGGTGATCACGCGCGAGGATTCGCCACAGGGCCGTCGCCGTATCCTGACCCCAACGCCGGTGGCGGAGGCTGCTGGCAACTTCGAAGTGATCAAGGCCAACCGCCTGGCCGGCGCTGCCTCCGATCGCGTGGCCGAGCTCGCCCCCGACCTTGGGGTGATCGTTGCCTACGGCGGACTGGTGCGCGAGCCGTTGCTCAGCACGCCGCGCCTTGGCTGGATCAACCTGCACTTTTCATTGCTACCGCGTTGGCGCGGTGCTGCCCCGGTGCAGCGCGCGATCATCGCGGGTGACGAAGTAACCGGTGCGTCCGTCTTCCAGCTCGTTGCCGAACTTGATGCGGGCGATGTGTTCGGCGAGATTCGCGAGCCTATCGGTCGTCATCAGACCGCGGGCGGCCTGCTCGAGCAGCTTTCGCATTCGGGGGCGGCGCTGCTGAGCGGGGTGGTGGATGCTCTGGCCGACGGTACTGCGACGCCCCGACCGCAGCGTGGCGAGGTTACTCTCGCAGCGAAGCTCACGCTAGTCGATGGTGCAATTGACTGGACCAAGCCCGCTGATGTGGTCGCTAATCTCGTACGCGGGGTAACGCCAGAGCCCGGAGCTTTCACGTCAATCGACGGAATGCGACTGAAGGTTCTCGACGCGCACGTCGCGCGGGGGGAGCCGCGGCTGCAGCCCGGCCACTGTGCGCTTCTGGGCAAGCGGGTTGTGGTTGGTACGGCATCCGAGCCCATCGAGCTGGTGACCGTGCTGCCAGCAGGCAAGAAGGCGATGGCAGCCGCCGATTGGTGGCGCGGCCGCCCCGCCGACGCCGCGGTGGTTGCCGAATGAGCGTGCAGCCAGCGCGACGCATCGCGCTCGATGTCATCATGGCGGTCGGTGCCTCAGACGCCTACGCCAACCTGCTGCTACCCGTGCGCCTCGAGCGCGCCAAGCTCAGCTCCGCGGATGCCGGACTCGCCACCGAGCTCACCTACGGCACGCTGCGTCGTCAGGGTTACTACGACGCGGTCATCGCGCTGGCCGCCGCGCGCCCCGTCGAGAAAATCGATCAAGCGATTCTCGACGTGCTTCGCCTCGCCGCTCACCAATTGTTGTCGATGCGCGTCGCCACACACGCTGCCGTCGACGAGTCGGTCGAGCTCGCGAAGACGGTCGGGTCCAACTCTGCGGTCGGCTTCGTCAACGGCGTGCTGCGCACAATCACCCGCACGCCGCCGGAAGAGTGGCGCGATCGCGTGCTTGCAGGTGTGACGGGCGACAATGCCCTGGCGATCGATGAATCGCATCCACTCTGGATAGTGCGTGCCTTCAAGGCGGCACTCGCGGCCGAGGGGAGTGACGCCGAGTTGGGAGAACTGCTCGGGGCCGACAACGTGGCACCACGGGTGAGCATTGCGGCTCTTCCCGGCTTGTGCACCGTAGAAGAGCTCGACGCCTACCCTGGCGCCTTTTCGCCCGTGGCCGCGACGCTCGACGGCGGTGACCCGTTGCAGCTGGAGGCGGTTCGGGACGGCCGTGCCCGAGTGCAAGACGAGGGATCGCAGCTCGCTGCCCTTGCGCTGAGCCGTGCCCGCCCGATCGTCGCGGGCGAGCAGTGGTTAGACCTCTGCGCCGGCCCAGGCGGCAAAGCCGCCCTGCTCGCCGCTGAGGCACTCCTCGGCGGCGCGACACTGACGGCAAACGAACTCATACCAGCACGAGCTCAGCTCGTGCGCAAGGCCCTCGCCGTGTTCTCCTCGCCTCCTGACGTCTGGGAGCTTGACGGCACGGCCGTGGGGGAGCAACACCCCGACTCTTTCGACCGCATTCTTCTCGATGCGCCGTGCACCGGGCTCGGAGCGCTTCGGCGGCGGCCCGAGGCGCGGTGGCGCAAGGTTCCGCGCGACGTTGCCCAGCTGTCGGGACTACAGGCTGCTCTTCTGCACAGCGCTCTGACGGCGCTCAAGCCAGGCGGGATCGTTGCCTACGTGACGTGCTCACCGCACCTCGCCGAGACGAAGGTGATCATCGAGGGCGCTCTGAAAAAGTGGCCGACCGTGCTGCGCGTCAACACCAAGACCGTGCTCGACGCTGTCACGCTCAACCGGCTCGACCTTCCGGAATCGGATCACGTGCAGCTCTGGCCGCACCGACACGGCACCGACGCGATGTTCATTCAGTTGTTGACGAAGGTTCCAACCACATAGGCACCTAGGCACTGAGGCACGCGGGCACGCGGGCACTACGGTCAAATGGGAAAGGAACCTCGTGTACATTCAGCCGCTCGCGCCGCTATTTGACTCCGTGTTGGCATCGGGTGTTCTCGCCGCCTTGCCGATCGTGGTGATGTTCGTTCTGCTTGGCGTGTTTCGACTTCGCGCAGCGTACGCAACGGGCATTGGACTCGCGCTCGCTTTGCTCTCTGCGATTTTCGTGTGGGGCATGCCGACCGTGATGGCGGTCAGCGCCGCGGCCGAGGGCGTGTTTTACGGGCTGTTCCCCATCCTGTGGATTCTCGTCAACGCACTCTGGATCTACCGGCTCTCGGTCGTTACCACGTGGTTTGAGGTACTCGGCGCGGCGGTGCGTTCGGTCAGCAGCGACCACCGCATTCTCGCCATCCTCATCGCGTTCTGCTTCGGAGCACTGCTCGAGTCGCTTGCGGGGTTCGGCGCACCGGTGGCAATCTCGGCCGCAATGCTCATTGCCGCGGGACTCAAACCGCTCAAAGCCGCGGTTGCGTCGTTGCTCGCTAATACGGCCCCCGTCGCGTTCGGCGCATTGGGGGCTCCGATAGTAGCGCTGTCTGGTGTGACGGGTATTCCCGTGCACGACCTTGCAGCCATGGTCGGCCGTCAGACCCCATTTCTCGCTGTTCTCATTCCGCTTGTTCTCGTCTTCGTCGTCGACGGCTTTCGTGGCGTTCGTGAGGCCTGGCCGGTTGCGGTTGTTGCCGGCATCGTCTTCGCCGCAACGCAGTTCGTAGTGTCGAATTTCTTTGCCTTTGAACTGACAGATGTGGTGGCAGCCATCACCACGACCGTCGCTGTGCTCGTCACCTTGCGCTTCTGGAAGCCCGCTGGTCAGCTCGCTGACGGCGAGGCGCTCACCGTTCGCCCAGCAGGCCGGTCGATCGCGATGGCGGTTGCTCCCTACGCCGTCATCATCGTGCTCTTCTCACTCGCCCAGATTCCAGCGCTCAAGGCCTGGCTCGATGAGGTGGGTTCTGTCTCCTTTGCGTGGCCGTTGCTCAATATCGGGGACGCGGATGGCACGGCCATCGCCGCGCAGACGTTCCACCTCGATCATCTGCGCGCGACGGGCACCCTGCTTTTCATCTCGGGCGTGATAACCGCCGCGGTGTACCGCATACGGCCGCGTGCGGCGGCGGCAGAGTATGGCGCGACGCTGAAACAACTGCGGTGGACCATTGTCACCGTGTGCACGGTGCTCGCACTCTCGTTCGTGATGAATCTCTCAGGGCAGACCACTTCGCTCGGCTACACGCTCGCCTCGGCTGGCGGCTTCTTCGCGGTGCTTTCGCCAATGATTGGCTGGATCGGTGTCGCCCTGACCGGCTCCGACACCGCGTCGAACTCGCTGTTCGGGGAGCTGCAGGTCTCCGCCGCGGAACAGACCGGGCTTTCACCGCTCGTCATGGCCGCCGCGAACACGTCGGCTGGAGTGCTCGGAAAGATGCTGTCGGTGCAGAATCTTGCTGTCGCATCCGCCGCTGTCGGCCTTGATCATGCAGAGAGCACCCTGTTCAGGCGTCTGCTCGGCTGGAGTCTCGGGCTGCTAGTGCTGCTCGGCATTCTCATTGTTCTGCAGACCGGGCCCCTCAGCTGGATGGTGCCTGGCTCTGCGCCATAGTCTGCCGCCATGGACTGGCTAGGGTGAGTGTTATGGCCGTGCGTATCAACCCGAGCATCCTTGCCGCTGACTTTGCGAATTTCGAGAGCGAGCTCGGGCGCATCACGACAGCCGATCTTGTGCACGTTGACGTCATGGACAACCACTTCGTGCCAAACCTCACTTTTGGCCCGGCGATGGTCGAGCGGCTTCAGACGCTGTCGACCATTCCGCTCGACGTGCATCTGATGATCGATGATCCTGACCGTTGGGCGCCGGGGTACGCAGAACTCGGCGCATATTCAGTGACGTTTCACGCCGAAGCGGCGCGTGATGCGGTCGCCCTCGCCCGACTCCTTCGCGCCATTGGGTCGCGTGCTGGCATCGCGATCAAGCCTGGCACCGCGGTCGAGCCTTACCTTGAGCTGCTCGACGAGTTCGACCAGGTGCTCGTCATGACAGTTGAGCCTGGCTTTGGCGGGCAGAGCTTCATGGAGTCCGTCATGCCGAAGCTCGAAGCCTTGCACTCTGCGCGCGGCGAGCGCGACGTCTGGCTTCAAGTGGATGGCGGCATCACCGAGGCCACGATCGTTACAGCGGCCGAGGCGGGCGCCGACACGTTCGTCGCGGGATCCAGTGTCTTTCGAGGCGACCCTGTGGCGAATATTGCTGCACTACGGACTGCCGCGGCTGCGCATCTGCACTGACCTAGATTCTGATTGACTTGAGCAATGACAGACAAGACCAAGCCAGAAATCGAGTTCTACGAAGGCCCAGAGCCAACTGAGCTCGTGATCATCGACGTTGAAGAAGGCACCGGAGACGCTGCGACGCCCGGCGCAACCGTCGACGTGCACTACCTCGGAGTCGACTTCGAGAGCGGCGAAGAGTTCGATTCAAGCTGGAGCCGCGGCCAGTCGATCAACTTTCCGCTCAACAACCTCATCGCGGGCTGGCAGCAGGGCATTCCAGGCATGAAGGTCGGCGGTCGGCGGCAACTCATTTGCCCGCCCGACCTCGCCTACGGGCCGGCCGGGGGAGGGCACCGCCTGTCTGGCCGCACCTTGACCTTCGTGATCGACCTGTTGGGCGTCAGCTAGCCACCCACCATATGTCAAACAAAGTTGACACGCTGGATGTAGTCGTCTACATTCAGACGTGTCAACTTTGTTTTACACTGGAGGAATCATGTCATCGGAAGAAAAGAACACCTGGGTCTACCTAGCCCTCGCCATCATCCTGCCCGCCGTCTACGCGTCGAGCGTACTGCCACAGCTGCAGGGCACGCCCGTCGCCGACATCGACTATGCGGGGCGCCTGCTCACCGCGATCGGTGCCGCCATCGTCATATCGATAGTCGCGAACATTGTCTTGACCATCTTCTCTGGCGCAAAACCACAGAAGCTCGATGAGCGTGACCGCAGCATCGCGGCCCGCTCCGACCTCGTCGGCTACTGGGTGCTCTCGGTCGGCATTATCGGTGTGCTGTTTCTCGTCTTCGCCAGGGCTGACCAGTTCTGGATCGGCAACGGAATCTACGCCGCCTTCATCGTCTCCGCCGTGGTGTCGACCATCATCAAGCTCGTCGCCTACCGCCGGGGGTTCTGAGCGTGGTCAAGCCAACGCGCGTCACCAACGACATCCGCCGTCTCCGCTTTGAGCACGGCGAGATGACTCAGGCTGACCTGGCCGAGCACCTCGGACTAACTAGGCAGACGGTGATCGCGATTGAGCAGGGCAAGTACTCGCCGTCGCTCGAAGTGGCCTTCCAGATCTCTCAGGTATTCGGCGTAGCGCTCGAGCGCGTGTTCCAGTACCCGAGCGCCCCCACCGCATCCGGTACCGTTGACCCGTGAAGACTTTCGACGAGCTGTTCGCTGAACTCAGCGAGAAGGCGGTGTCGCGCCCTGTGGGTAGCGGCACTGTCGCAGAGCTCGACGCGGGGGTACACGCAATCGGCAAGAAGATCGTTGAAGAGGCCGCTGAAGTATGGATGGCCGCCGAGTACCAGAGCAACGAAGAGACCGCTGAAGAGATTTCCCAGTTGGTGTACCACCTCCAGGTGATGATGATCGCGAAAGGGTTGAGCCCGGCGGATATCTGGCGACATTTGTAGCTCGCCTTCGCCCACTTCCCACCGATCAGAGAGACTCGCCATGCTGAGAATTGCAGTGCCCAACAAGGGCTCGCTGAGTGAAACTGCGGCAGAGATGCTGTTGGAGGCCGGGTATACCGGTCGCCGTGATCCGCGCGCGCTGAGCGCACTCGACGCGCGCAACGACGTCGAATTTTTCTACCTTCGACCACGCGACATCGCGACCTACGTTGGCTCTGGCGCCCTCGATGTCGGCATTACTGGACGCGACCTGCTGCTCGACTCGCGCAGCCCGGCTGTCGAGATTTCGAGCCTCGATTTTGGCGAGTCGACGTTCAGGTTCGCCGGGGTGCCCGGCCGGTTCACTGAACTGCGCGATCTCGCTGGCCTGCGCATTGCGACGAGCTATCCAGCCCTCGTCGGCGACTTTCTCGCCCGAAATGGCGTGCAGGTGACGATGGTTGCGCTCGATGGCGCCGTCGAAACGGCCGTCAAACTCGGTGTCGCCGACGCCGTGGCCGACGTCGTCAGCACCGGTTCAACGTTGCGCGCGCAGGGCTTGGAAATCTTTGGCCAAGTGATTCTCGAGTCAACGGCGGTTCTCGTCAGTACCACTCCAGACAAACCGGGAATCGCGACGCTGCAGCGTCGCCTTCAGGGCGTGCTTGTCGCGAGGCAGTTCGTGCTCATGGACTACGACGTGCCCCTGACCCTTCTCGATCAAGCCACGGCCGTCACCCCCGGAATTGAGAGCCCGACCATCTCACCGCTGCAGGACCCGACCTGGGTTGCCGTGCGAGCGATGGTGCCGCGCGCCGATACCAACCACGTGATGGATGAACTCTACGAGATCGGGGCTCGCGCGATACTCGTCAGCGCTGTGCACGCAGCGAGGATTTGACCGTGTCGGTTGTGGTCAGGGTGATTCCGTGCCTAGACGTTGCCGCTGGTCGAGTGGTCAAGGGCATAAACTTTCTCAACCTTCGCGACGCCGGCGACCCGGTGGAGCTTGCCCGTAAGTACTACGAGCAGGGCGCCGACGAGATCACTTTTCTCGACGTCAAAGCAACGGTCGACAACCGCGACACCATGTACGACACCGTGCGTCAGACGGCAGAGCACGTGTTCATTCCGTTGACGGTGGGTGGTGGCGTTCGGTCGAACGACGATGTCGCGCGCTTGCTCGGGCACGGCGCAGACAAGGTCGGTGTCAACAGCGCGGCGATTCTGCGCCCCGCCCTTATTGGTGAGATCGCCGACCGGTTTGGAGCGCAGGTTCTCGTGCTCAGTCTCGATGTCAAGCGTCACGAGGGACGTTTCGTAGTCACGACTCACGGCGGTCGCGAGGTAACCGACCTCGACGCGCTCGACTGGGCACGCGAGGCGATCGAGCGCGGTGCTGGTGAGTTACTCGTCAACTCAATCGATGCCGACGGAACCAAGAACGGCTTCGACCTAGAGCTCGTCAGTGCGATGCGCGAGATTTCGTCGGTGCCAGTCATTGCAAGCGGCGGTGCCTGAGCGGTTGCCGACTTTGCGCCAGCCGTGGCGGCTGGGGCGGACGCGGTGCTCGCCGCATCGGTGTTTCACAACACAGAGTTGACCGTCGGCGACGTGAAGGCCGCCCTGACCGAAGCAGGAGTGCCGGTTCGATGAATGTAGACGATGTGATTGAACGGGCGAGATTCACCAACGACGGACTGCTCCCAGCGATCATTCAAGAACAGGGCACTGGAGCAGTGCTCATGCTCGGTTACATGGATGCCGAGGCGCTTCGCCGAACACTCACCGAGGGCCGCGTCACCTACTGGTCACGCAGTCGGCGCGAGTACTGGCGCAAGGGAGACACGAGCGGCAACGCACAGTACGTGCTGGCCGCGGCGCTTGACTGCGATGCGGATACGCTTCTCGTTACCGTTCACCAGGTTGGCCCAGCCTGCCACACCGGTGCGCACGCCTGCTTTGACGTTGATCCTCTCGACCCAGTGATTGGCCAGCCGGAATGACTCACACGACAACCAAGGCTGACTTCGACGCCCGACTTGCCGATGGGCATCGGGTAGTACCGGTGATTCGCGAGCTCTTCGCCGATGGTGAAACGCCGGTCGGGATCTACCGCAAGCTCGCGAAGGGAAAGCCTGGCACGTTTCTGCTCGAATCCGCCGAGCAAGGCGGCATCTGGTCACGCTTCTCGTTCGTGGGCGCCTCGAGCTTCGGCGTGCTCACCCAGCAGGGGGATGAGGTGGCCTGGCTCGACTACGGACTCTCAGAAGAGCGCGCCCTTGGCTCCAACCACCCCACCACGGGTCTCGATGCGCTCGGCGAGCTCTACGCACGCTGGTCGACGCCGCACGTTGCCGGACACCCGCCGCTCACCGGCGGTCTCGTCGGCTTCATCGGCTGGGAGGCGATTCGTCAAATCGAGAATCTGCCGGCAATTCCACCAGCCGACTACGTGGTACCTGGGCAAGCCCACAGTTTTGTCTCAGAACTCGTGGTGATCGACCACCGCGACGGCACAGTGCAGCTCATCGCGGCAGCGTTGAACGACGGCGTGGAGGCCGAGCCGTGGGCCGTCGCGCAATCGCGCCTCGATTCGATGCAACTGGCGCTGAGTCAACCAAGCGAGGCGTGGATCGCCGAGGTAGACCTCAGCGTTCAGCCGTCGCCGGTCGCGCGGGTAGCCCCCGCCGACTTCCACGCGGCAGTCGAACGCTCGAAGGAGTTCATTCGCGACGGTGATGTATTCCAGGTCGTCATTTCTCAGCGTTTCGAGCAAGAACTAACGGCAGAGCCGATCGACGTCTACCGCGTGCTTCGGACGCTTAATCCGAGCCCGTACATGTATCTACTCAGCCTCGAAGACACCTCGGGCGAGCCGTACCACATCGTTGGATCGAGCCCCGAAGCACTCGTCAAGGTCGAGAACCGCCGCGCGTACATGCACCCGATAGCTGGCAGTCGACCGCGTGGCGAGAACCCAGAACATGACCTCGAACTGGCAGAAGAGTTGCTAGCCGACAACAAAGAGAAGTCAGAGCACCTCATGCTCGTCGATCTCGCGCGCAACGACCTACTCAAAGTCTGCGTGCCAGGAACCGTCGAAGTGACGGAGTTCATGCTCGTCGAACGATTCAGCCACATCATGCATCTCGTCTCGAGCGTCGAGGGCAACCTGCGCGCCGAGGCGAGCCCGATCGAAGTATTCCGGGCAACGTTCCCTGCCGGAACACTGTCTGGCG
This sequence comes from Actinomycetes bacterium, assembly GCA_031421055.1. Lineage (GTDB taxonomy): Bacteria > Actinomycetota > Actinomycetes > Actinomycetales > Microbacteriaceae > Conyzicola. The sequence goes on from JANONY010000301.1 coordinate 19,225, forward strand.
CCCCCAAGCCGCGCGCCCTCGAGATCATCGATGAACTCGAACCCGCTCAGCGCGGCGTATACGGGGGAGT